>JBAUUM010000557.1:0-5565 GCA_049582705.1 Actinocatenispora sp. | reverse complement strand
CGCAACGGGCGGCGGACCGGACCAGGGCGCACCGGGTCGCAGGCCGGTGTGGCGGCTGGTGCCGGTCTTCCTGTGGCTGTTCCTGCTCGCGGCGGGCGCCAACACCGTCGGGCTGGTGCCGTCCGCCGCGCACGACGCGCTCGGCACCCTGGCGACGTTCCTGGTCGCGGTCGCGCTGGCCGGGGTCGGTACCGGCATCGGCCTGGACGAGGTGCGCCGCAACGGGCCACGGCCGCTGCTGCTCGGCGGGATCCTGTGGCTGCTCGTCGCGGCGTCGAGCCTCGCGCTGCAGGCCGCGTTCGGCGCCGGCTGACCGTCCGGACGCCCCGGCGTCAGCCGCGGAAACGGCCCGAGGGCAGTGAAAAGCGCCAGCGATGGCTGGCGCTTTTCCGGTACGTAGGGACGGCCCAGTTGTCAGCCGGCGGCGTGACGAACGTTCTCTGCCTGCGGACCCTTCTGACCCTGCGCGATGTCGAACTCGACACGCTGACCGTCGTCAAGAGACTTGTAGCCGTCCATCTGGATAGCTGAGAAGTGGACGAAGACGTCCTGCCCACCGTCCACGGCGATGAAGCCGTAGCCCTTCTCCGAGTTGAACCACTTGACGGTGCCCTGTGCCACGGTGCACTTCCCTCACTTCTACCTTGCTCCGGAACCGCGGTCGCGGTCCGGGGCCCTCACATCCTGCGGGAATCGTGCGCGTGACACCTACCCGACCGGAGACTGACGGCCGATCCGAAACGCTACACGAGCGGAACCACCCTGCACAGCCTCTTCAGAGAGCGGGTGTGGTACACGCCGTAAACTCCCAGGTCACACGTGGTGACGTGACTGTACGATCCGGAACCGTCCAGCCACGTATGCGTCATCGGTCAGACAGGCGTTCGCGGCCGGGTTCGCACCGGTCGCATGGAAGTCGCTGTACGCCGCCGACTGGTTCACGAACACGCCGCCGGTCAGGTTCGACGACAGGTGCACGCCCACCGACACCGCGGCCCGTTCCGCCTCCGCGAGAACGTCCGTACTGGTCGAGTACACCGACGCGGTGAGCGCGCCGCGGGCCGTGACGGTCCGTTCGAACACCGCGAGGCTCTCCGCCGTCGACGCGGTGCCCACCACGAAGGTGATCGGGCCGAACCACTCCTGGCCGTACGTCTCCTCGTCGTCCACCGTCAGCTGCCGGATCGCCGGTGTCCGTACCACCGCGTCGGGCAGCGCCGGGTGCGCCACGGTGCGCGACGGTAGCACCTCCGTACCGAGCCCGGCCGCCTGGTCGAGCCGCTCGGTCACGCCGTCGTTGACGATCGCGCCGGTCAGCTCCACGCCCTTGGCCGCGTCGGCGGTCAGCGCGCCGACCGCGGCCGCGATGCCCTCGGCCACCTCGGCCAGGCTCTTGTGCCCGTCCGGGGTCTCGATGCCGCCGGACGGCACCAGGATGTTCTGCGGGGTGGTACACATCTGTCCTGAGTAGAGGGTCAGCGAGAAGCCGATGTTGCCGCACATCCCGGCGAAGTCGTCGGTCGAGTCGACCACGATCGTGTTGACGCCGGCCTTCTCCGTGTACACCTGCGCCTGCCGGGCGTTGGCCTCCAACCAGTCCCCGTACTCGGTGGAGCCGGTGAAGTCGACGATGCGCACCTCGGGCCGCACGGCGAGCACCGAGGCCAGCCGCTCCCCGGGCGCCTCGGCCGCGAGCTGCACCAGGTTCGGGTCGAAGCCGGCCTCGGCCAGCACCTCCCGCGCGTACCGGACGGTGACCGCCAGCGGCAGTACGGCGCCCGGGTGCGGCTTGACGATCACCGGGTTGCCGGTGGCCAGGCTGGCGAACAGGCCCGGGTAGCCGTTCCAGGTCGGGAACGTGTTGCAGCCGACCAGCAGCGCGACCCCGCGCGGCACCACGTGGAACGTCTTGCGCATCTTCAGCGGCTCACGCTTGCCCTGCGGCTTCTCCCAGTACGCGGTGCCGGGGTGCCGGGTCATCGCCGCGTAGGAGTACGCGACGGCCTCCAGGCCCCGGTCCAGCGCGTGCGCCCCGCCGGCCTGGAACGCCATCACGAACGCCTGCCCGGTGGTGAACTGCACGGCGTTGGCGAGTTCGAAGATGTGCGCGTGCAGCCGGGACAGGATCTCCAGGCACACACCGGTACGCGCCGCCACCCCGGCGTCCCGCCAGCCGGGCAGTGCGGCCCGCGCGCCCGCGATCAGCGTGTCGGGGTCGGCGTGCGGGTAGCGCACGCCCAGCTCGATCCCGTACGGGCTGTGCTCGGTCGCGGTCCGCTCACCGTCGCCGGTCTGGTCCAGCGGGAAGTCGGCGCCCCGGTAGGCGTCGAACGCCGCCCTGCCGTCGGCGGCCGCGTTCTCGCCGTACACCCGGGGGCTCGGCGACTCCGGGTAGGCGGACCAGAAGCTGCGGTCGTGGATCGTGTCC
Organism: Actinocatenispora sp.; assembly: GCA_049582705.1. Lineage (GTDB taxonomy): Bacteria > Actinomycetota > Actinomycetes > Mycobacteriales > Micromonosporaceae > Actinocatenispora. The sequence continues at coordinate 3,137 of JBAUUM010000557.1, read as the reverse complement.
AGCGCCGTACGCAGGGTCTTCTCGTGCTTGTCGAACAGCGGGTGACTGTCGGTGGCTTCGGTGGTAACCGTCATGAACCCATCATGCCGGCTGGCGGGCAGCGTGGCGAGGCAGTCCACCAGGCGCCCCGGGCCGCCGGACCTCCGGCCCGAACGGCCGGCGACGCCGGTACCCCTCGGGGCCGGTCAGCCGCCGGCCACCGGCGCGGGCCGGGACCGTCAGAGGTCCAGCTGCCAGGCGTCCCACGCGTCGACCGCGCGGAAACCCATCGCCTCGTTGATGGCGATCATGTGCTCGTTCTCCTCGGCGTTCGACGTGTCGATCACCGTGACCGCGGGCGCGGAGTCGAGCACCTGCGCCAGGTTGACGAGCTTGGTCAGCAGGCCGAGCCGGTGCCCGCGGTGTGCCGACGTCACCAGCGTGATGTCCTGCTCCGCGTACCAGTCGGGGCAGTGGTGGTCGGTGATCTCCGTCCACGCGACGATCTCGCCGGTCGCGTCGTGCCGGGCGACGGCCTGGTACGCGACGCTCCGGCGGGCGCGCCGGCTGCGTTCGACCTCCCGGACCCGGGGCACGTCGACCCTCTGCGGTTCCCACCGCAGGTCACCGAGCGGGGCCTCGCCCAGGAAGCTCGAGTCCAGCTTCGCGATGCCGGCGACGATGTCGTCCGGGTTGTCGCCGGCCCAGCTCACCATCGTGTACCCGGTCGCCCGTGCCCGCAGTTCGGCGATCCGGGCGTCGATCGCGGCCCGGTCCACGCCCGTGGTGTCGAGCACGCGGCGGATCTCGGTCTGGCCGAGCTGGGCGCCGGTGGTCGGGGCGAACAGGGAGCCGGCGCCGGGCCGGTCGGTACGACCGGGCAGGGCGCGCACCGAGTCGGACATCAGCCGCCGGCGGCCGGCCCGCCGCGCCTCGTCGACCGCCACCGCGTGCAGCCGGGTACCGATGCCCCGCCGCCGGAACTCGGGATGGACGGCGAGCTCCATCTCGACGTTGTCCTCGTTGTCCAGCTCCATGAACCCGAGGCGCAGGATGCCCACGATCCGGCCGTCGACCTCGACGACCCGGTGTTCGTCGCGCTCACCGGGCCAGGGCACGTCCAGCCCGCCGACGAAGGCGTCGCGGCACGGCGTGGGCAGGTCCGGCGCGTCGACCGCGGTGGCGGCCCCGGCCACGGCGAGCCAACCGTCGATGTCGGTGGACCGGTCGAACGAGCGGATCTGCATGAACCGAGCGTGACGCCCGGGCCGTCGCGGCGCGACCGGTTTTCGGGTCGGCGGACCGGCTCGCGGAGCGGCTCCGCCCGGCGGATCCGGCCACTGGACAGCAGACGGCCCGGCGGTCGGAACCGCCGGGCCGGACGTTGGCGCGGGAGTAGCACCACTTCACCGCGCCGCAGCGCAGGATTTGGTACATCACCACATGGCTAGCATGTTGGACGTTGGGCGTGATGCCCTCCCGCGTCGCATATGGTGCCGCATGACAACGCTCACGTCAAGCTCGGCTACTCTCAGTGATTTAATTTTAAGGGACTGCCTAGCTGAGCAGGCCCGCCGCTTTGACCGCGGCCAGTGACGGCTTCACGGTGTGTGTCGGCCCCACCTGACCGGCCACCGCGTCGACCGTCTTCAGTCCCTCGCCGGTGTTGTACACGACGGTCTCCGCCTCGGGGTCCAGTTTGCCCGATTCGATGAGCTTCTTGAGTACTGCGACGGTGACCCCGCCGGCGGTCTCCGCGAACACGCCCGTGGTGCGGGCGAGCAGCCGGATGCCGTCCCGGATCTCGTCGTCGGTGACGAAGTCCATCCAGCCACCGGTGCGACGCACCGCCTCCAGCGCGTACCGGCCGGCGGCCGGGTCACCGATGTTGAGGGACTTCGCGATGCCGGTCGGCCGGACCGGCGTGATCTCGTCGCTCTCGCCGTGCAGCGCGGTGGCGATCGGGTTGCAGCCGGCGGACTGCGCGCCGAACACCCGCCAGGTGGAGGCGGGGACCAGACCCACGTCGATCAGCTCGCTGAACGCCTTGTCCACCTTGGTCAGCAGCTCACCCGAGGCCATCGGGATGACCACCTGTTCGGGCAGTCGCCACCCGAGCTGCTCGGCCACCTCGAACCCGAGGGTCTTGGACCCCTCGGCGTAGTACGGCCGGACGTTGACGTTGACGAACGCGGTGTCCTCGAACTCGTCGGTCTCGGTCAGCTCGCTGCACAGGCGGTTCACGTCGTCGTACGAGCCGGAGATCGCGACGACCTCGCCGCCGTACACGGCTGTCGTGACGACCTTGCTCTGCTCCAGGTCGTCCGGGATGAACACGACGCTGGGCACCCCGGCGCGGGCCGCGTGCGCCGCCACCGAGTTGGCCAGGTTCCCGGTCGACGCGCAGGCGAACCTCGTGAAGCCGAGACCCTTCGCCGCGGTCAACGCGACGGACACCACCCGGTCCTTGAACGAGTGCGTCGGGTTCTGCGAGTCGTCCTTCACCCACAGCGACCGCATGCCCAGCTCGGCGGCCAGGGCGTCCGCCCTGACCAGCGGCGTCAGCCCGGGGTTCAGGGTCACCCGGGTCGCCGGGTCCTGGCCGGCCGGCAGCAGCGGCGCGTACCGCCAGATGTTGCGGGGGCCGGCCTCGATGGTCTCCCGCCGCACCGCTCGCAGCGCGTCCTCGTCGTAGCCGACCTCGAGCGGACCGAAACACTCGAAGCAGGCGTTCTGCGCGATCAGCGGGTACTCGGCACCACAGTTGCGGCAGACCAGCGCGCGGGCCGGGCCGGTGGGTGTTTCGGTATCCGCTGGGGCAGTCGTCGTCATGCGTCGCCTTTCGACTCATCTTCCCCGCGCCACTCTGGTCGGCGGGACGGAATTGGCACCTGCCAGCCGTGGCCTCGCGGTCGAGGCGTCGCTGGTGGTTGCCGGGGCTTCATCGGGCCGTGTCCCTCAGCCCCTCTGGATGAGGTGCATATGCGGTTGTGCTGCCAGCCTAGTCACCGGCGGGGCCGCGCCCCCAGCCTGTCCCAGCACCTGAGCACGACATGGCGTACTTCACCGGGCTTCGACCATCCGTCGCCCCTGTTCCGGAAGTTCCCCTTCCGGACGTTCCCCTTCCGGACGTTCCCCTTCCGGACGTTCCCCTTCCG
>JBAUUM010000556.1:0-8121 GCA_049582705.1 Actinocatenispora sp. | reverse complement strand
GCCGAGGCGACAGGGGCACCGGGTGGGTTTCCGAATCGGTCAGCTGGGCGAGCCGTGCACCAGAACCTCGGTGCTGTCGGCGAACTCGCAGCCGGACACCGGCTGCGAGGCGCAGCTGATGCCGTAGTCCTTCACCTGGGTGCCCAGGATCGAGAACCGCAGGAACTTGACGTTCTCCGCGCCGGCCGTCAGCGACACCGTGACGTAGGTGCCGAAGTCGTCCGGGGTGAAGTGACCCTCGGCCGCCACCATCCATGTCGTCCCGTCGGTGGAGGTCTCGACCTTGTAGTCGCCGGTCGACGCCGACTGGTCGTCGCCACAGGTGGCCGACGGGTCGATGCGCAGTTCGGAGATGTCCACGGCCGACGGCAGTTGGACGGTCGAGTGCCTCGGGTCGATGCCCTCGCCGTCGGTGCCGTTCACCGCGTCCGAACCCCAGCCCTGTCCCTGGGTCGTGTCGTAGATCCCGCCGGGCCCGCAGCCGAAGTCGCTGAAGTCGGGTCCGTTGAAGTCGACGACGCTCGCACCGCCGGACGTCGCCGCCCAGTCCCGTACCAGGGTCCAGTTGGCGCTGGTGGTGTGCGACGACACCGAGATCGTCCGGGTCTCGGACATCTCGTACCCGGGGCCGGTGGTGAACACCTTCGGGTACGTGCCGGCCGGGATGCCGGTGATCGTGTACTTGCCGTCCGCGCCGGTGACGCCGGCGTAGTCGCCGAAGTACCCGGACGCGTGGCCACCGAAGGCCACCGTCGCGCCGACGACCGGCGTGCCGCTGTCGCTGGTCACCTTGCCGGTGAGGCTGCCGGTCGGCGTGTTCGGCGCCGGCGGCATGGAGAAGTCCTCCACCGGGGCGGTGTCGTCACCGGTGAGCGCGCCGGCGAAGTAGCCCATGCCGCGGTGCGCGAACACCTTCCAGATCTTCTGGTGCGCGAGGCCGCCGTTGACCACCGTGTCGGCCTGGAGGATGGCGTTGCGCTCGTCCAGGTACGACGGGTTGGCCGGGGACAGTTCCATCGCCCGGGTCACCAACGACTCGGACAGCTGGCTGCCCAGCGCCGACCGCAGGTCCCACAGGGTCTCGGCCCAGATCTCGCCGTCCGCGTGCACCTCGGCGCCGCGGCTGGAGATCTTGCCGAAGTCGCCGTAGGTGTACCCGCCGGGGCCGGCGTTCTGGGTGCCGGGGCACACGCTTGCCGACGCCCCCACCTGGCAGTCCAGCGGCTGGCTGCGGATCGTGTCGCCGTGGCCGACGTAGATGCCGATCTTCAGGTCGCCCGGCTTCTTGCTGTCGGTGAAGTACTTCTGGTTCACCAGGTAGTCGAAGGCGTACCAGTCGCTCCACGCCTCGCCCATGGAACCGGCCTGCACGTTGCCCAGGGTGGAGACCCCGTCGGGGCCGACCACCAGGCGGTTGGACAGCCCGTGGGTGTACTCGTGGTAGACCACGTCGGCCTCGTCGCCACCGTTGGACGGGATGAAGCCGTCGTCCTGCGCGGTGGGGTCGTTCCACAGGTACATCTGCATCCGTGGCGCGGTGCCGTCCGGCGGGGTGGACATGTTGGCGTTGTCGGTGTGGTCGGAGTTGGGCAGCCCGTCGGCGGTGTTGGCGCCGTCGTCGGGTTCGGCCTGGACAGCGTCGCCGTCGCGGGCGTCGAAGTTACCGGCCGCGCGGGTGAACCCGATCGGAGCCGCGGCAAGGTGGTCGTGGTATTTGCCGAGGTAGTAGAACACCTGCACGGCGTTCTGCTTACGGTTGGCCTCCCACGAGTTCGCCTCGTTCGGGTTCCAGGTGCACGGGAAGGCGTCGGAGCAGCCCTTGCCGGGGTTCTCGTCGTTGAGCGTGGTGAACGGGAAGGTGAAGTTGCCGCTGCCCTTGGCGTGCACCTCCTCGCTCGCGTCGGCCTTGTCGTTGTCGTTGACGTCCGTGTAGACGTGCGCGTTGGCGCCGTCGAGGACGTCGGAGCCGGCGGGCAGCCAGCCGGGCTTGGTCAGGTTGCGGCTCTGACGCTTGCCGCCCTTGCTCGCGCCCGGGTAGTTGTCCCACGCGCTGCCCTTCGCGGCGGCGTCCTGGGCGAGATCCTGGCGGTACAGCACGCGGCCCGACTGCGCGTCGATGACGTGCAGGTACATCGAGCCCTTCGCGGGCGTGGTCAGGGTCTGCCAGGCCAGCCGCGGGCCGCCGAGGGTCTCGAAGACGACCTGCTTGGCGGTGTCGCCGTCGGCGAAGCTGGTGGTGTGCGCGGCGTCCGAGTGGCTCGTCGCGCTGGCCTTGGTCGCGCTGCGGCCGGCGTTGCGTACCGCCTGCGTCCGGGCCGCGCCGGCGGAGAGTTTGGCCGGGGCGAGGCTGGTCGGCAGCTTCGCCACCGGCGAGCCGAGCACGCTGACCAGGCGGCCGTTGCGGGCGACGTTGGCCTGCAGGCCGTTGCCGAAGACGGCCACGCCGTCGACGTTCTGCACGAACGACAGGTGGTGGGTGCCCGCGACGTCGACGTAGTCACGGCGCAGGGTCAGCTTCCCGGCGGCCGACTCGGAGAGCCCGAACACGTCGGGGTGGGCCCGCACGTAGTCCAGGGCGATCGTGGCGGGCTGCGCGTTGCTGGCCCCGGTGAGGAAGCCGTCGGTGTTCGCGACCTGCCGTGCGGTGCCGGTCAGCGGGTCCATGTCGACGATGCCCTCGGTGCCGAGGCTCCGCTTGAGGGTGGTGACGCCGGCCTTCGGTCGGGCGGCCGCGTGCGCGACACGGGTCTGCAGGACGCCCTGTGCCCCGGGGGCGTCGGTGCGCGCGTCGAAGTTGCCGAGCGCGAGGTCCGGCTGACCGGACGAACGGGACTGGTGCGCCGCACCAGGCGGATCGGCCTGCGCGGGCAGCGCGCCCGCCAGCAGGACGAGTCCGCCGACCGCTGCCACCGCGGGCAGCAGGCGCCGTCGGCTGCCGGGCTTGCTGCCCGACGCCTGTCGTAACCGTTGAGCCATGTGCCAACCCCTTGAGGTGAGGCCGAGAATGGGACAAGAAGACGGGGGTATCGGAAATGCCGTCCGAGGCAGAGTGCACCAGAAATTGCGCTGCTCACAAGCCGGAACGCGGAAAAGTGCCTATTTTGCCGATTGGTTGTCGAGAACCTGGCGGCGCCGACACCGGCGAAAGCTGACCTTCCGGGTGCGCCGGTCCGTGACCCGATGCGTGGCGCCCCACGGACGGTGGTGGGATGGGGGCATGGCTGACCGATTCCTGTCCGGCCCGGTCCGCGTCCGGGTTCCGGCGACGAGCGCCAACCTCGGACCCGGCTTCGACGCGATGGGACTCGCCCTCGGGCTGTACGACGAGGTCGAGGCTCGGGTGGTCGGCACCGACGTGCGGGTGGCGGTCTCCGGAGAGGGAGCCGGGCAGGTGCCGGACGACCACACCCACCTGGTGGCGGGCAGTGCGCTCGCCACCTTCGACCGGCTCGGCGAACGACCGGCCGGGCTGGAACTGCGCTGCGTCAACCGGATCCCGCACGCCCGCGGCCTCGGCTCGTCCTCCGCCGCGATCATCGCCGGCATCCTGACGGCCCGTGCCCTGCTCCCGGACGGTGCCGGCCGGCTCCCGGACGCGACCGTACTGACCTGGGCGGCCGAGGCGGAGGGACATCCGGACAACGTCGCACCGTGCCTGTACGGCGGGGTGACCGTCGCGTGGACCGACGACACCGGCGCGCACGCGGTACGCCTGGACCCCACGGCCGAGCTGCGGCCGGTGGCGTACGTGCCGGCGCAGCGCGCGCTGACCGAGCAGGCCCGGCGGTTGTTGCCGGAGCACGTCCCGCACGCCGACGCGGCGGTCAACGCGGGTCGGGCCGCGCTGCTGGTCCACGCCCTGACCGCCGCGCCGCACCTGCTGCTTCCGGCGACCGAGGACCGGCTGCACCAGCGCTACCGGGCGGCGGCCATGCCGGACAGCCTGGCGCTGGTCGACCGGTTGCGCGCGGCCGGCGTCCCGGCTGTCCTGTCGGGCGCTGGTCCGACCATTCTGTCGTTCGTTCCCGCAGGTCAGCTCCATGATCGCGAAATAATCGGCGAGTTTGGGAGCCGATTTGCGACACTGCCGCTGGCCATCGATCGTCAAGGCGCTACAGTGTGTTTCTGAGTGGTCCCGCGGTGAGGGGCAGGCGGTTCACGCCATGCCCGTCGTCCGCGTGATCGTCGGCGGTAACTTCCTTCGATGCGTGGTGTCACCGGCGCCAGCCAGGTCCGGTGTCCGACACACGGGAAGACATCCGGGTCAGATGTTGTTGCCCCAGGTAGCTACCGGCGACTACGCTCAACGGTGGTACAGCTGCCCGTCGTGGTCTCCCCGGGCAAGTGCTTCCCCAAGGTCAGTGCCTCCAGGACACGTTCCTGAGGGCGGTGCTACCGAGGGGGCGGGGTTCGTTCCCGTACGAGCAGGCTTCCCGGAGAGACAGGGCTTCCCCGAGAGACAGGGATTCCACGAGACAGGTTCCTCAGCCAGGGCTTCCTCCCCACTGTGCCCAGCAGGGCATCCCCACCGCGGGTTTGCCGGGATGAGCACCGGAGGGAGAGCCCGGAGGTAGGGCTTCCCGGGAAGTGGTGCGGTCCGCACGCGAGTGCACCGCACGGCAGGGCTTCTCAGGAGCTGGCACCTCCGTCACCGCGGACGCATTCCGATGGCATGCCGACCGCGGGGTCGAGGATCCCGTGTGGTCTCACTGCTCTCCAGAGGACCCGACTGCGGTCGGTTGAGCGTGGTGGCGTGACCTGAAACCGGTTGCCGTCCGGCAACCAACCGGTCAGCCACCAGGCGGTATCAACCTTCGACGCGTGCGACGAAGGTGCACCCGTGGTACGGCGATCCGATATGTCACATGCGCCGTACCCCGGACAGAACGAGGGAAGGAATCCTTTGAGCGACACTACCGACCTGAAGTCGGGATCGCCCGACGCCGATACAGGCCACGACCAGCCGTCCGCGGCGTCCGGCACGGGCCGGCGCCGGCGCAGCGGCACCGGTCTGTCGGCGATGCTCCTGTCGGAGCTGCAGACGCTGGCTTCGTCGCTCGGCATCTCGGGCACCGGCCGTATGCGTAAGGGCGAGCTGATCGCCGCCATCCAGGAGAAGCAGGGTGGTGGTGCCGGGTCGGCTTCCGAGGGTCGGGTACCGGGGCCGCGTCAGGCCGAGCGGGCCGGCGAGCAGGGCGAGGGCGCTGACGCGGGACGTCAGCAGTCGTCGTCCGGCGCCGAGTCGCAGGCGCCCGCGGGTCGCGGCCGGCAGCGGGCCAACCGTACCGGCGGACCGTCGAACGGGCGGTCGACGGACGGCGACGGCGACCGGGCGCAGCGTTCTGAGCGGGACCAGTCGCAGGGCGGTGACGGCGGATCCGACCGCGGTGACCGCGCCGCGCGCTCGGACCGTCCGGAGCGTGGTGACCGCGCCGCGAACGACCGGGGCGGGAACGACCGTGGCAACGACCGGCCGCGCGGCGACCGGCAGGGCAACGATCGCGCCAGCAACGACCGGGGTGGCAACGACCGCGGCGGCAGCGACCGGGGCGGCAACCGGCACGACGACGACGCCGACGGCGGCGGGCGCCGCCGTGGCCGCAGGTTCCGGGACCGCCGGCGCAGCGGCGGCAGTGGCAGTGGCAGCGGCAGTGGCGGTGGCGGCCGGGAGCGCGGCACCGAGAACGAGCCGGCCGTGGCCGAGGACGACGTCCTGCTGCCGGTCGCCGGCATCGTGGACGTGCTCGACAACTACGCGTTCATCCGGACCAGCGGCTACCTCGCCGGCCCGAACGACGTCTACGTGTCGATGTCGCAGATCCGCCGGTACGGCCTGCGTCGTGGTGACGCGGTGACCGGCGCCGTGCGACAGGCGCGCGAGGGTGAGCAGCGGCGGGACAAGTACAACCCGCTGGTGCGGCTGGACACCATCAACGGCATGGACCCGGAGGAGGCCAAGCGCCGTCCCGAGTTCTACAAGCTGACCCCGCTGTACCCGCAGGAGCGGTTGCGGCTGGAGACCGAGCCGCACATCTTCGCCACCCGCATCATCGACCTGATCACCCCGATCGGTAAGGGCCAGCGGGCGCTGATCATGAGCCCGCCGAAGGCCGGTAAGACCACGGTTCTGCAGGCGATCGCGAACGGCATCACGACCAACAACCCGGAAGCGCTGCTGATGGTGGTGCTGGTCGACGAGCGCCCGGAAGAGGTCACCGACATGCAGCGCTCGGTGAAGGGCGAGGTCATCGCGGCCACGTTCGACCGGCCGCCGTCGGACCACACCACGCTCGCCGAGCTGTCCATCGAGCGCGCTAAGCGGATGGTGGAGCTGGGCCACGACGTCGTCGTGATGCTCGACTCGATCACCCGACTGGGCCGGTCGTACAACCTGGCGGCGCCGGCCAGTGGCCGGATCATGTCCGGTGGTCTGGACTCGACCGCGCTCTACCCGCCGAAGCGTTTCCTCGGCGCGGCGCGCAACATCGAGAACGGTGGCTCGCTGACCATCATCGGTACCGCGCTGGTCGAGACCGGCTCGGTGATGGACACGGTCATCTTCGAGGAGTTCAAGGCGACCGGTAACGCGGAGCTGAAGCTGGACCGCAAGATCGCCGACAAGCGGATCTTCCCCGCCGTCGACGTGAACTCGTCCAGCACCCGCCGCGAGGAGATCCTGCTGGCCCCCGACGAGCTGGCCATCGTGCACAAGCTCCGTCGGGTGCTGCACGCCCTCGACCCGCAGCAGGCCATCGATCTTCTTCTCGACCAGATGAAGAAGACGAAGACCAACGTCGAGTTCCTGATGCAGATCGCGAAGTCGACGCCGGGCGAGTAACACCTGGTCGACCCGTGTGGCCCGGCACCCTGTCCAGGGTGCCGGGCCACACGTGCACGCCGCCGTCGCTCGATCGCTTGTGCGACGCCCCGCCTGACCGGTGGCTGGGATCACCGTTCCGGCAGGCGGCTGACCGGGCAGGCTTGCGGTATGAGTCTGCTGGCCAGGGTTCGTGAGCCGGCCGGGACACTCCGTGGCCTCGGGCGGGTGGGTGCGCTCGGCCGCACCGTGGTCGGGGCGGTCCCGCCGCCCGGCCTGCTCCTGCTGGGCATCGTGTCCATCCAGATCGGCGCGGCGCTGGCGAAGAACCTGTTCGGCGTCATGCCGCCGACCGCGGTGGTGGCCGTACGGCTGCTGACCGCCGCCCTGGCCCTGGTCTGTGTGACCCGTCCGCGCCTGCGCGGGCACAGCAGGTCGGATCTGGCCGTGGTCGCGCTGTTCGGGCTGACGCTCGCGGTGATGAACTCGGCGATCTACCAGTCGATGGCGCGGATTCCGCTGGGCGCCGCGGTGACGGTGGAGTTCCTGGGCCCGTTGGCGGTCGCGGTGGCCGGTTCCCGGCGCCTGCGGGACGTGCTCTGGGTACTGCTGGCCGGCGGGGGTGTCCTGCTGCTCGCTCGGGGCGGCGGCGGGGTCAACGCGGTGGGCGTCGGGTGGGCGCTGCTCGCCGCCGCGCCGTGGGCGGGGTACATCCTGCTCAGCGCGGCGACGGGCAGCCGGTTTCCCGGTTCGACCGGCCTGGCCCTGGCGATGGCGGTCGGTGCCGTACTGGCCGCTCCGGTGGGCGTGGTGCAGGGCGGGGCCGTGCTGCTGCGCCCGGAGCTGCTGGCCTTCGGCGCCGGGGTGGGGTTGCTGTCCTCGGCGATTCCGTACGCGCTGGAGATGGAGGCGCTGCGCCGGATGCCGGCCCGGGTCTTCGGGATCCTGATGAGCATGGAGCCGGCGGTGGCCGCGCTGGTGGGCCTGATCGTGCTCGGTGAGGTGCTCGGGGTGCGGCAGTGGCTGGCGATCGGTTGTGTCGTGGTGGCCAGCGTCGGCGCCACCCGGGGCGTGCGGCAGTCACCGGAGGCGCCGGCGCCCTGATCCCCGGTTGAAGTTTTCCTCCGATTCATTATTCAGTCTTGTAAGAAGTAGCCTTCTGCGGTTGACTGCGGATGCCCGTCCCCAGTGCTCCTCGAGGAGGCAGCGTGACCGCGCGCCATCCGTTCCGATCCACCAGGTCTCCGGGGCGCGGAACCGCGTCCCGCGCGGGTCTCGCAGCCGGCCTGGCCGCGGTGCTGCTC
>JBAUUM010000555.1:0-1781 GCA_049582705.1 Actinocatenispora sp. | reverse complement strand
GGCAGCCCTGGCCGGCCGAACCCTGACCGCGTACCGCTGCGGGCACGCCGGGCGGCGCACCCGGTCAGGCCGGTGGCTGACCGCCCTGCCGACCGGTGTCGGTCTCCTCGCGGGAGCGCCCCTCCTCCTTGACGTCGTGCTCGGCGGAGCGTGACTGGGACACCGCCCGTTCCGTGGACGTCACCGACACCTCCGCCGCCAGCCCGGTACGCGGCGTGTCCTGCGAGGTCCGCAGCAGCGGCCAGAGCAGCGCCGCCAGTACCCCGCCCACCAGCGGGGCGACGATGAACAGCCACACCTGGCCCAGCGCGTGCGTGCCGGAGAAGATCGCCGGCCCCAGCGCCCGCGCGGGGTTGACCGACGTTCCGTCCAGCGGGATGCCGACCAGGTGGACCACCGTCAGGGTGAAACCGATCGCCAGGCCGGCGAAGCCCGGCGCCGCGGCCTTGCCCGTCATCATCAGCACGACGAAGACCAGCAGCATGGTCAGCACGATCTCCAGCAGGAACGCGCCGGCCCCGTTGATGCCGGCGCCCACCCCGTACGCGTCGGCACCGAAGTTGCCCGTCTGGTCGGTGACGTCACCGACGGACGTGATCAACTTCAGCAGCGCCGCGCCGGCGATGCCGCCCGCCAACTGCGCCAGGACGTACCCGACGGCGCTCAGCACGCTGATCCTGCGGGCCAGCAGCATCCCCAGCGTCACCGCCGGGTTCACGTGGCATCCGGACACCGGGCCCACCGCGTACATCAGGGCCAGCAGCACCAGACCGAACGCGAAGGCGACACCGACCACGCCGATCGTGTTGAGGCCGGCGATCGCGCTGCCCACGGCGAAGAACACCAGCAACAGCGTTCCGACGAACTCGGCCACGTACTTGCGCATACCGTCCCCCCGCCAGCGATGGAACCCCTGGTAGGCGACGCTAGGCGCGGTCGGCCCCGGACGAGGGGCAAATCCTGTAATGGCCCCGTACGTGCCCCGGAGCCCGGCAGGATCGCCGCCGGTTCAGCCAGTCGGGGTGGCCAGGACCCGGGACAGGTCCGACCGCAGCCGGGCCACCAGCGGCGGCGCCACGCTCAACTCGGACACCCCGGCCGAAACCAGCTCCTGCGCGTACACCGGGTCGCCCGCGAGATCACCACAGACCGCCACCGGTACGCCCGCCGGCGCGGCCTCGGCGACCAGCCCGGCGACCAGCTCCGGGATCAGCCGCTCCCCCGCCCGGTACGACCGGCCCACCGCGCCCAGGGTCCGGTCGCTGGCGCTCAGGTACTGGGCGAGGTCGTTGCTGCCCACGCTCAGGAAGTCCACCAGCGGCAGGAACGGACGCACCCGTACGACGGTGGTCGGGATCTCCACCATCATGCCGACCGCGGTGGGCAGCGCGAACTCGACGCCGTCGACCCGCAGGCTGTCCGCGGCGGCGTGCACGGCCCGCCGGGCCGCGTGCAGTTCGGCCGGCTCGGTCACGAACGGGAACATCAGCTCCACCGGCCGCACCGCGGCGGCGCGCAGCACCGCACGCAGGTGGCTCGCGAACAGTTCCGGCCGGCTCAGACACAGCCGCAGGCCCCGCACGCCCAGGAACCCGTTGCGCACCGGGTCCAGCCGCAGGCCCGGTACCGGCTTGTCGCCACCGAGGTCCACGGTGCGTACCACCACGGGGCCGGGCGGGCTGTCGGCGAGGATGCCGGTCAGCCACGCGACCTGTTCCTCCTCGTCGGGCAGCCGGGAACGGCCGGTGAACAGCAGCTCCGTACGGAGCAGGCCGATGCCC
>JBAUUM010000554.1:0-13862 GCA_049582705.1 Actinocatenispora sp. | reverse complement strand
GCGCGGGCTCCTCCGGCGGCGCCGCCGGAGGGGTGCGTTCGGTCGGGGCGGGCCCGGTGGTCCGGCCGCGCTCCGTCGAGGACTTTCGCCACTTGCCGATGCCCACGCGCTGACTCCGTTGATTGTCCGGTAAGGGGTGTCTCTACCTTCCCGGACAAGGGTGCCAAATTCGTGCCGTGGATGCATCGTTGTCGGTTCCGAGGGCGTGGCGCCGGTCCGCCGCTCGAGCGGGACGGTCAGGGCTTGACGGCGATGCGGCCGGTGCCGGCCCGGACGAGCAGCAGGGGCTCGCCGGTCTCCGCCAGGAACTCGTCGGTCGCGTCCCGGGAGCCCTGCCACCAGCCGTAGTCGTCGATGATCAGGACGCCGCCGGATACCAGCCGCGGGTACAGGTGCCGCAGCTCGTGCCGGGTGGAGGCGTACCAGTCGGTGTCCAGCCGCAGGATCGCGATCTTCTCCGGCGCGTCGGTCGGGATCGTGTCCTCGACCATGCCGGGCCGGTAGTGCACCCGTTCCTCGGGGTACGGCACGTCGCTGAATCCGGCCCGGACGTCCTCCAGGGTGGCGACCGCCCGGACCTTGTCCTTGTCGTTCCTGCTGGTGTCGAGGAGGCGTTCCGCGCTCCGGCCGTCGTGCCGACGGTCCTTCTCACCGGGCGGCGGCATGCCCTCGAAGGTGTCGAACAGGTACAGGTCGCGGGAGTGGTCGCCGTACGAGTCCAGGACGCGGGCCACCGCGTGCATCGATCCGCCGCGCCACACCCCGCACTCCACCACCGAACCGTCGACCCCGTGCTCGTGCACGTAGCGGGCCGCGGTGATCAGGGCGTGCAGCTTGTCCCGGCTGGTCATGGTGTACGGCCGGACCGCCCTGATGGTGTCCGCGGTCAGCTCGTCGTAGTCCGGCGGGAAGTCCGGCTTGCCCGTCCCGCCGGATCCCGCCCGGCGCGGGGCGGTCCCGGACGCCGGGTTGCCGGACCGCGGCGGTCTCCCGCTCGTTCGGCCCCGTGCGGGGGCCCGTTTCGTGGTGGTCCGGTCCCGGTCACCGTTCCGGGAGGCGTTGACCAGCCGGTAGCCGGTCGTCCGCTCCAGGAACGCGTTGATCCGCCGTGTGGGACCGCCCATCACCTCTCCCCTCATCGGAGCGGGCCGGAACTCGACCCGCCGTCCGCAGTGCCCTGCTTGCCGACGGTGACTGTGGCGACACCTGTTGCGTCGTCCTGTCCGCAGGCGTTGCCTCGTACCGTGCCCGACAGGGCGGTGTTTCATGCGTCCGGTGACGGATCAGATCCCGGGCGGCGCGACACGGGTGTAGGTCACGGCGGAACTGGTGCCGCCGGGCGTGGTGATCGTGACGCCGACCGGTCCCGCGCCGCCGGCCGGGGCCTGGGCGACGAGGGTGCTGTCCGAGACGACGGTGAACGCGGCCGGGGTGGCCCCGAAGGTCACCTGGGTCGTCGCGGTGAGCCCGGTGCCGGTGACCGTGACGCTGTTGCCGCCGGACGTGGGCCCCTCGGTGGGGCTCAGGGTGGTGACGACGGGCGCGGCGAGGTACGTGTACGCGAGGGGCCCGCTCGTGCCGCCCGCCGTGCCGACGGTGACCTGCACGGTGCCCGCGGCCCCGGCCGGCGCGACGGCGGTGATCTGGACGTCGGAGACCACCGTGAAGGAACTGGCCGGGACGGCGCCGAAGGTCACCGCGGTCGCCTCGACGAGGTGGGAACCGGTCAGCGTCACGGTGTTGCCGCCGGCGAGCGGGCCCGACTCCGGGGACAGCGCGGTGAGAACCGGTGCGCTGACGTAGAAGTACGTCGGGCCGGCGGTGCTGGTGCCGCCGGGCGTGGTGACCGTGACGGTGACCGGGCCGGCGGCGCCCGGCGGGACGACGGCGGTGATCTGGGTCGGTGACACGACCGTGAAGGAGGTGGCGACGGTGGCGCCGAACCGTACGGCGGTCGCACCGGTGAATCCGGTACCGGTCAGGGTGACGGTGTTCCCGCCGGCCGTGGGTCCCTGGTTGGGGCTCACCGCGCTGATCACCGGAACCGGCAGATAGCTGTACGGCACGCCGTTGCTGGTGCCGCCGGCCGAGATGACGGTGATCTGGACCGTTCCGGAACCGGCCGGCGCGACGGCCGAGATGTGCGTGTCGGAGACGACCAGGTACGACGTGGCGGCCGTGGCGCCGAACCGCACCGCGACCACCCCGGTGAAGCCGCTGCCGGTCAGGGTGACCGTGGTGCCGGCGGGGCCCGAGGGCGGGCTGGACGCGGTGATCACCGGTCCGGCCAGCGCCGCCAACGGCGTCGGTGCGGCGGACCGCGGGGTGTCGGAAGTGTTCACAGGACCTGCTCCTCTGCGGGTCGTCGGCGGTCGACCGGAATGCCGACCGGTGGTGGTTGGTGTGTGGTGGGCAGATGGAGGGGCCACGGCCCGGGCAGGGCGGGTGCCCTGCCCGGGCGGCCGGTCCGCGCGGGGGGTCGCGCGGACCGTTCCCGTGACGCCGGACCGGATCAGATGCCGGGACCCGCGAGGTAGGTGTACGCGTCGGTGGCAGTGGCACTGCCGCCGTCCGTGCCGACCACGACGTCCACCGCGCCGGCCGCCCCCGGCGGGGTGACGGCGGTGACGCTGCTGTCGTTGAGCACCGTGAACGGCGCCGGCGTGCCGTCGAAGGTGACGGAGCCGGTGGTGGTGAGTGCGGTGCCGCTGATGGTCACCGAGGTCCCGCCGGATGCCGGACCCGACGTGGGGGAGAGCGTGTCGATCGTCGGCGCGTCGACGTAGGTGTACGACAGGCCGTTGTTGGTGCCGCCGGCGGTGGTCACGCTGACGCCGACCGAACCGGGTGCCGCACCCGCCGGCACGACGACCGAGAGCGTGCTGTCGTTGACCACGGTCGGTGTGGCGGAGTTGGCGCCGAAGGCCACCGACGTGGCGGTGGACAGGGCGGTGCCGTTGATGGTCACGGTGTCGCCGCCCGCGGTCGCGCCGAACGACGGGCTCAGGCCCGACTTGAACGGGGCACCCACGTAGAAGAACGACAACGGGTTGCTCGTCCCGCCGGGCGTCGTCACGGTCACGCCGACCACGCCGGCCCCGGAGGGGGACGTGGCGGTGACCGACGTGGGGGTGTTCGCCGTGATGGTCGCCGGCTTCGTGCCGAAGCGTACGGCGCTGGCGTTGGCGAGGTTGGTACCGGTGATGGTGACGGTGGTGCCGCCGCCGGTGGAACCCTGGTTGGGGGAGATGGGCATGACTGCTCCTGGGGGTGTGATGTGGCTGAGTGGACGTGCGGGCAGTGCGTCGACGGCGCCGGATCGGCGCGCGTCGCCCCTCGGGTCGTGGTACGGCCGGGACGGGTGCTGAGACGCGTCATCGGCGACGGAACTTTTCGGGATCTGGAAACCTACGGCGGGCGCGGCCCGGGTGACGGCGGATCCCTGCCGTACCACGGCGATCCGTACGGAGAAGGGTGGCGAGCTGTTGGCATGACGCGCCGCTCTCAGGTCGAGGGTGCGTGAGCCGCCCACCGGTCGGCGCCTGCGACGAGCAGGTGCCGACCGGTCGATGTCCTCGACCTCTGCGGGGGCGCCCATGCGGCGCGCGGTCACGACCGCCGCCGGGCGCATGCCGGGCTGAACGATGGGCCGCTTGCCACTCCCCCGGAGAGGATGGGCGGCCCACCGGATTGGTAGCCCAATCCTCTACCGGACCCGTGCGTGCCAGCAAGAGTACGGACGGTGCAAACTATTAACGTGTTGCTTTCGCCTTATGACTCTCAGTGGTGGTAATAGCCATATCGCGGGAGACTTACGGCATGGCCATATCGCAGGAGACCCGGGGCCGGCTCGAGAGGAAGTTCGCCGCGCTGTTCCCGCATCTCGACGAGCGGCAGCAGCGCCTGTTGATGGGCGTCGAGGCCGGAATGCTGGGCCACGGCGGGATCCGCGCCGTCGCCCAGGCGGCCGGCACCAGCGAGACCCGGGTGCGCAACGGCATGGCCGAACTCGAGGCGGGCGAGGGCCCGCTGGGCCGGACCCGCCGGCCCGGCGGCGGCCGGCGCTCCGCGGTACAGGCGGATCCGGGGCTGCGGCCCGCATTGCTGGCCCTGGTCGAACCCGATCCGCGCGTCGATCCGCTGTCGCCGCTGCGCTGGACGACCCGGTCGACCCGACAGTTCGCCGGCGAACTGACCCGCCAGGGCCGCACCGTCAGCGCCGACACGGTCGCCGACCTGCTGCGCGCCGAGGGCTTCGCCCTGCACGCCAACGCGCACAGCCCCGACGGCAGGCGGCACCCCGACCGGGACGGCCAGTTCCGGTACATCAACGAGCAGGCCCGCCGGCACCTCGGCGCCCGGCAACCGGTGATCAGCGTCGACACCAAGCGACAGGAACTGGTGGGCGGGTACACGGTCAGCGTGCCGCCCCGGTCGGTCGCGGGCGGCCCCGGCACGACGGCGCACCGGGGCGGCCGGCCGATCCCGCAGCCGAGATCCGAGCGCGCCGCGGGTACCGGCTGGGCCGCGGTCGGCAGCGACCACGACACCGCGACCGTAGCGGTCGGGCTCGTCCGCCGCTGGTGGCAGGCCTGCGGCCCGCAGGACCATCGGGACGCCACGCGGCTACTGATCACCGCCAGCATCGGTGGGTCGCACAGCCACCACGCGCCGGCCTGGACGGCCGAACTGGCCACCCTCGCCGACGAGACCGGGCTGGACGTCACCGTCTGCCACCTGCCGCCGGGCACGTCGAAGTGGCACCGGATCGACCACCGGCTGTCCTGCCGGATCACGATGAACTGGCTCGGACTGCCGGTGACCTGTCACGACGTCGTGGTGAACAGCATCGCGACCACCACGGTCAGTCCGACCGCGCCGGCCGACACCCGGGACAGGACCGTCGGTCACGACCCGGCCGACACCCGTGGCGGGCCTGCCACCCGGGACCGGGCCGACAACCAGAACCGGGCCGACGCCGCCGGCGACCCGACCGGTACGGCCGAGGCCGACGCCGCCCTCGACGCGGCGGTGATCACCCGACACCACTTCCACGGCGACTGGAACTACACGCTCCATCCGGCGTAGCGGCCGTCACGGCGACGCCGACCCGTCGCGGCGGCGGCCACGGGTGAACGCTTTCGCGGCCCGCTGCGTGCTTCCTGGTGCGCCGTCGGCACGCCCGTCCGCTCCGATGCCGGCCGGTACGCACGGAGTAACCAACGGAAGGAGGGCACGTCGTGCCCACGCAGATCAACGGGTTGCCCGCGCATGTCTTGATCGTGCACGCCGTGGTGGTCCTCGTACCGCTCGCGGCACTCGTGCTGGTGCTGGCGAGCGTCTGGCCGACGTTCCGACGTCGGGCCGGCATCGCGGTTCCGCTGCTCGCCCTGGTCGCGCTGATCTGCGTACCGTTCGCCACCGAGGCGGGCGAGTGGCTGGAGGCCCGCGTCCCGGGTTCCGAGCTGGTGCAGAAGCACACCCAGCTCGGCGGCACGTTGCTGCCCTGGGTGATCGGCCTGTTCGTGGTGTCGGCGGTGACCTGGCTGCTCGCCTGGTGGACGGAGCGCAACCGGTCCGGCGCCGATGCCGGGCCCCGGCGCTCGACCGGTCTGCTGGTGGTCCGGATCGTCGTGGCCGTCGTCGCGGTGGCGGTCGCGGTGGGCACCGTCGCGCAGGTCTACCGGATCGGTGAGTCCGGCTCTCGGGCCGCCTGGCACGGTCGGGTCGATCAGACCGTTGGTCAGTACGACACGGACTGACGGCACAGCGGGGAGCCGGGCGCACCACAGGCGCCCCGCTCCCCGCCGTGCGCGGCCCGAGCCGCTACGACTTGTTCTTCTTCCACGACAGCGGTCCGGGCAGGTCGACCCGGTGCGTGCGGGCGCGCGAGTTCCACGACCACGGGCCGATCTTGAGGCTCCACGACGAGAAGCCGTGCTCGGTGAAGTTGAAGACCAGCGGACCGTACTTCTTCCGCTTGCGGAACATGAGGCCCATCGATCTGCTCCCCTTTCCGGTTGCAGCAGAACTGATGGGTTTCTTTCCCCGGTGACCGATTGTCAAACCCGACGGCCGGCGGCTCACCCGCCGGTAGCGGGCAGCGAGGCACGGACCTCCCGGGTCGCGGCGACCAGGTTGCCCAGCGTCGCCCGGACCTCCTCCCAGCCGCGGGTCTTGAGCCCGCAGTCGGGATTGACCCACAGCCGGTCGGCGGGAATGGCGGCGAGACCCTCCCGCAGCAGGCGGGTCACCTCCTCGACACCGGGCACCCGTGGCGAATGGATGTCGTACACACCGGGGCCGACCTCGCGCGGGTAGTGCGCCGTGGCCAGCTCGTGGGCGACCTGCATGTGCGACCGGGCGGCCTCCAGGCTGATCACGTCCGCGTCGAGGTCGTCGATCGCGGCAAGGATGTCACCGAACTCCGCGTAACACATGTGCGTGTGGATCTGCGTCTCGTCCCGCACCCCGCCGGTGGTCAGCCGGAACGCCTCGGTGGCCCAGGCCAGGTAGTCGGCCCGGTCGGCGTCGCGCAACGGCAGCGTCTCCCGCAGCGCCGGCTCGTCCACCTGGATGACCGGGGTGCCCGCCGCCTCCAGGTCCGCGACCTCGTCGCGCAGGGCCAGCGCGACCTGCCGGGCGGTCTCGCCGACGGGCTGGTCGTCGCGGACGAAGGACCAGGCCAACATGGTGACCGGTCCGGTGAGCATCCCCTTCACGGGCCGGTCGGTCAGCGACTGCGCGTACCGGGTCCAGGCCGTACTCATCGGCTCCGGCCGGGAGATGTCGCCGGCCAGGATCGGCGGGCGCACGTACCGGCTGCCGTAGGACTGCACCCAGCCGTGCCGGGTGGCGACGTAGCCGCTGAGACGTTCGGCGAAGTACTGCACCATGTCATTGCGTTCGGGCTCGCCGTGCACGAGCACGTCCAGACCCGTCTTCTCCTGGAACGACACGACGTCCCGGATCTCGGCCGCGATGATCTCGTCGTATCCGGCCTGGTCGATACGCCCGGCGCGCAGGTCGGCGCGGGCGGTACGCAGCGCGCCGGTCTGCGGGAACGAGCCGACGGTCGTCGTGGGCAGGTCGGGCAGCCCCAGCCGGTCACGCTGCGCCGCCGCCCGGTCCGGGTACGGATGCCGGCGTCGGGTGTCCGCCCCGGTCACGGCCGCGCTGCGGGCACGTACCGCGGGGTCGCGGGTGATCGGTGAACTCGCCCGGGACGCCAGCGTGGTCCGGTGCGCGGTGACCTGGCCGGCGATGCTGTCGGTGCCGTTGGCGAGGCCCCGCGCCAGCACCGCGACCTCCTCGGCCTTCTGCCGGGCGAACGCCAGCCACCGGTGCACCTCGGGGTCGATCCCGGTCTCCAGCGCGGCGTCCACCGGCACGTGCAGCAGGGAGCAGGACGTCGCCACGTCCAGCTGGTCGGTCAGGCCGAGCAGGGTGGCGAGGGTGGCCAGCGACCTCTCCAGGTCGTTGATCCACACGTTGCGCCCGTCCACGACGCCGGCGACGAGCCGCCGGCCCGGCAGGCCGCCGATCCGGGCCAGGTCGTCGACCTGCGCGGCGGCGGTTCCGGTGAAGTCCAGCGCGAGCCCCTCGACCGGCGTCCTCGCCAGCACGGGCAGCGCGTCGCCCAACCGGCCGAAGTAGGAGGCGACCAGAATCCTGGGCCGGTCGGCGAGCGCGCCGAGTTCCCGGTAGGCCCGGGCCAGGGCGTCGAGTTCGGCCGGTGACCGGTCCTGGACGAAGGCGGGTTCGTCGAGCTGTACCCAGTCGGCGCCGGCGGCGCGCAGCTCGGCGAGGATCCGTGCGTACGCGGGGAGCAGCCGGTCCAGCAGGGTCAGCGGGCTGAAGTCCGCGTCGACGCCCGGGGCGGGCTTGGCCAGCAACAGCAGGGTGACCGGCCCGAGGAGTACCGGACGCGCGGTGTGCCCCTGGCCGACCGCCTCGGTGTACTGGGCCACGGGTGTGCTGGCGTCGGCGCGGAACGCGGTGTCCGGGCCCAGTTCCGGTACGAGGTAGTGGTAGTTGGTGTCGAACCACTTCGTCATCTCCAGCGGAGTGACGTCCTGGGTGCCGCGGGCCATTGCGAAGTATCCGTCGAGCGGGTCGGCCGCCATCGCCGCCCGGTGCCGCGGCGGGATCGCGCCGACCATGACGGCCGCGTCCAGCACGTGGTCGTAGAGGGAGAAGTCCCCGGTCGGCACCTCGTGGACACCGGCCTCGGCCAGCTGGGACCAGTTCGTACGGCGCAGCGCGGCGGCGGTCTCCCGAAGGTCGTCGGCCGTGCCGCGGCCCGCCCAGTAGCCCTCGGTCGCCTTCTTCAGCTCCCGGTCCGCTCCCTGGCGCGGGAAACCGTGGACGGTCGCCCGGGGTGCCGGGCGGTGGGTCTCTCTGGTCACAGAACACTCCTTCGCGAGTCGTGTAACCGGCGTTCGGGATCCCGGTCGTGGACGCGAAGGACTGGTACGCATCGCCGCATCGTGCGGTGCTCAGCCGTACCGCCGACCCGCCCTCGAGGTCACCGAGATCACCGTGCGCTGGCGCGCACGGGCACTGGCAGGTCTTCGGACTCGTGGGCACCCCGGGTCGTCGCCGTCCCGTGCCTACTGGCCGTCGCTTCCCAGGCCCGTGCGGGCCCAGTGCTGGTGACGGCGGTCGTTCCCACATACCGCTGCGGGGCAGTTCCGGAATCGCACCGGATTCCCTCTTGCGACGCCCCACCTGGCGGGTGGGGACGAACCAACGCATCTGCCAGGCTACGTCGCGCCGCCGCCGGTGGACAGGAGGTCCCGGGCATCCGGGACGGACCCTGGCACCTCGGTAACCCACGTGTTACGGTAACCGTCACGTTACGAACCTGGGGGCGTCATGACACGCGGCTATGCGGTGGAACGGACCATCGACGCGAGCCCGGAGGAGGTGTGGGCACTGCTGACCGACCCGGCGGGATACCCGGACTGGAACCCGTCCGTCGTCTCGCTGGACGGGCGCATCGCCGAGGGGGAGAAGATCCGGCTGGTGTCCACGGTGAGCCCGACACGGCCGTTCTCGCTCACCGTGACGGCGCTGGCGTCGCCCGCGCGGATGGTGTGGGCAGACGGGATGCCGCTCGGACTGTTCCGCGGTGTCCGCACGTTTCTGCTGCGCCGCGACGGCGCGACGACCCGGTTCTCCATGCGGGAGGAGTTCACCGGTCCGCTGGCACCGCTGATCTTCCGCTCGATCCCCGACCTGACCGGGTCCTTCCAGCAGTTCGCCGACGGCCTCAAGCGCGCGGCCGAGGCGCGCGTGCGCTGACATGTCGGCCGAACCGGCGCGTGACGCGCACACCGCCCTCGGCGCGTTGGCAGACGCGCACCGCCGCGCCATCGTGGAGATCCTGAGCCAGGGCGGACAGTCGGTGCAGCAGATCGCCGACCAGTTGCCGATCAGCAGACCCGCGGTGTCCCGGCACCTGCGACTGCTCAAGGACGCCGGCCTCGTCGCCGACCGCGCCGAGGGGACCCGACGGGTGTACCTGCTGCGCGACGACGGCATCGAGGCGGTCCGGGAGTACTTCGCCAGGGTCTGGGGTGAGGCGGCCACCCGGTACCGCCTCGTCGCCGAGAACACCTCACCATCGGAGGAGTAGCGCATGCAGCCGCTCGTCGTCGAGTTCCGGGTCGAGGCGGAGCCCGCCCACGCCTTCCACGTGTGGGCGCGGCGGTGTGAACTCTGGTGGCCGCCCGCGCACACCGTGAGCGGCCGACCCACGGCGATCACGTTCGAGCCGCGGGCCGGCGGTCGCATCGTCGAACGCGGGGAGGCGGGGGAGGAGTACGAGTGGGGCCGGGTCCTGGACTGGGAACCGCCGCACCGGCTGCGGTACAGCTGGCATCTGTTCTTCGACCCCGCCGAGGCGACCGAGGTCGAGGTCACCTTCAGCGCCGTGGACGGCGGCACGGCGGTACGGCTCGAACAGCGTGGCTGGGAGCGGATCGGGGACGCCGGACCGCAGCGGCGGGAGCGGACCGCGACGGTCTGGGGCTCGCTCGCCCCGCGCTTCGTGACCGCCTGCGAACAGGCCGCCTGACACCGGCCGCGGGTCGACGCGCCACCACACACCGTGTCGCGGCACAGAACCGTGCTGTGACACGCGAACCGTGCTGTGACAAGGAAACCGTGCGGTGGCAGGCGAACGCGCCGCCCACCTCGCGGTGGACGGCGCGTTCAGGATGCGCTGTGCGGGACCGACGCCGGCTCAGCCGCCGCCGTAGGTGACCTGCTTGACCGCGAACACGTCACGGTGGCCCTGGGTCTCCTGCAACGACCACAACAGGTCCGGGTCCGTGCCGTCGACCTCCCAGTAGCTGAGGCTCTCCCCACCGCTGACCCAGGCGAACGACTGTGCCTTGCCGTCGGCCCAGTAGTACAGCTTCTTGTCGCCCGAGGAGTCGAACCACCAGCGCCCGTTGTGCGAACCGACGCCGTTCAGCTTGTACCAGGGCAGCTGCAACGCCTCGCTGGACGTGGTCGACGCGGCGAACGTGTTGGCGCCCGTGGCGAACGGGAAGCGGATCGCGCGCGGTGCCCGGTTCGGGTACTTGGTGCACCCCGACGAGCACGTGTACTCGTTCATGACGATCGACTTGCTGACCCGGTCGAGCGAGATCGACGACCACACCAGCGCCGTGGTGCCGGACGCGGTGTTCGAGGTGACCGTGCCGACCTGGGGCAGGACGTAGCCGTAGTTGTGCGCGTAGTACGTCGTGCCGTCGGTGGTGCCGATGTCGCCCGCGGCACCGCCGGTGTTGGTCTTGAGGATCTTCTTCATGTTGAACACGCGCATGCCGTGGCCGGTGTCGGCGACGTAGAGGTAGTCGCCGTACCAGGACACGCCACCGGCGTGGATCGGGACGTCCTTGAAGTTCGGCGAGGCCGCGCTGCCGGTCGGCTCCACCAGCAGGATCTTGCGGTAGCTGTTCGGGTAGTCGGCGTCCCAGTCGACCAGCGTGATCCGGCTACGGGTCGTCGTGCCGCTGCACGCGTCCATGGTGTACCAGCTGACCAGGACGAGCTGGTGTCCGTCGTAGTTGCCGCCGTCCGTGGTGCCGACCGCGTCCCGGCTGGTCGTGATGCCCTGCGGGAAGTTCTTGCAGTCACCGTTGTCGGTCGTGTCGAACTTGAACCCGTCCACGTAGCCCGCCAGCCCCAGCGAGTCGGGGGCGGTCCGGTCGTGGTTGGCGTGGTCCATCACCTCGTGCACCGGAGCGGTGCCGAGCTTCGAGACGAGCGCGGTGTTCACGTCGTCGAAGTGGTGGTAGTCGGAGGACAGCGTGAACTGGCTGGTCGGAAGGGAGGTGGGCACGGACGCCGCGGACGCCGTGCTGGTCGCCGCGAACAGCGCCGCCCCGAGCGTCAGCGCACCGGCCGCAGCCAGGCCTAAAACCTTTTTGCGCACTGCCATGAGATACCCCGTCCAGGTCCATGGTTTTGGTCGCCTTACGGTAGCCGGTACCGACACGCGCCGCCCACCCCGTAACGTGCCGCTCTGTCGGAAGCCGACCGTGATGTACGGCTCACCCCGGTCCGGAGATCGGATCGTCGCGATTCGCCATGGCCGCACGGTAGGTTCCGGCGTCAACCGCGGGATCGCCCGCCCTGAGCGGGATCCGCGCGCCACCCCGTGCCGGTAGATCAGCTGCCGTCGGGGCAGCCGGCGAGCCGGCGCCGCACGTCGTCCGCGGTGGGGGAGTCCAGCTCGGTGTACAGGGCGAGCGCCTCCCGCCAGTACCGGCGGGCCTCGTCGGGCCGACCGAGGCCGGCGGTGGCCGCGCCCAGCCCGTCCAGGGCGATGGCCTGCTCGTAGCGGGCGCCGATGCCGGCGCTCACCCGCAGGGCCTCCCGGTACCGCTCCGCGGCGGCGGCGTTGTCGCCGGTGAGTTCGTCGATCCGGCCCAGCTGGTTGAGCGCCTTCCCCTGCAGCGCGGGCATGCCGATCTGGTGGCCCAACCGCAGCGCGGTCCGCTGGTGCTCGCGGGCCTCCGCGTACCGGCCGAGCGCGGCGCACGCGCTGCCGACGTTGGACGCGGCGAAGCCCTCACCCTCGCGGTGCCCGATCTCGCGCGCGATCTCCAGAGCGTCCCGGAAGTGTCGCAGCGCGTCCTCGTAGCGACCGAGCCGGCGAAGGATCAGGCCGATGTTGTTCGTGGCGCCGCCCTCCGTGGCGCGGTCCCCGACCCGGCGGGTGATCGCCTGCGCCTGCTGGAAGTGCCGCAGCGCGTCCTCGGTACGGTCCAGCCGGCGGCAGACCAGGCCCAGGTTGTTCAGTGAGGAACCCTCGCCCACCTGGTTGTCGGCGTGCCGGTACAGCTCCAGGGCGCGCTCGTGGTCGCGCAGCGCCAGCGCCGCGTCGCCGGTGGCGGTGTGGATCAGGCCCAGGTAGTTGCGGGCCTGGGCGTTGCCGAAGTGGTCGCCGTTCGCCTCGCTCAGCGCGGCGGCGTGGACCAGCTGCGCGATCGCCTCGTCGGTATGGCCGAGCCGGTCGTTCACGGTGCCGAGGCCGAACAGTGCCCGCGACTGCCGTATCTCGTCGCCGGCAGCACGGGCGACGGCGAGTGCCTCGCCGTGCACCGTGAGGGCGTCACCGTGGAACGCGGCCTGATGCAGGTACCGCCACAGCGTGTCGGACAGGTCCGAGGCGAAGCTGGGCCGGCCCTCGGTCGCGGCGACAGCGGTGGCGGCCAACAGGTTGGGTCGCTCGGTGTTCAGCCACGCCAGCGCGCCGGCCTGGTCGGGGAACGTGACATCGGAGGCCGCGGCCAGACCACCCGGTACGACGCCGCCACCCGGATCGAGGGCCCTCGCGGCCGCGACGGCGACCCGCAGGTAGTGGTCGAGTAACCGGGTGACCGCGGCCCGCCGGTCGGGGTCGGACTCGTGCCGGTCGGCCAGGTCCCGGGCGTACACCCGCAGCAGGTCGTGGAACTCGTACCGGCCGGGCCGGCGCTGCTCCAGCAGGTGACCACCGGTCAGCGTGGCGACCAGCCGCCGGGTGTGCGGTACCGGCAGCCCGGCCAGCGCGGTCGCCGCCGGCAGGTCGAGGTCCGGACCCGGATGCAGCGCGAGCAGCCGGAACAGCCGGGCCACCTCCGGGTCGAGGGTGCGGTACGACCACGAGAACACCGCCCGGACACTGGTGGCCTCGTCCTCGTCGGCCAGTACCTCCAGCCGGGTCCGGTGGTCGGCCAGTTCGGCCGCCGCCTCGGGCAGCGTCCGCTCGCGGGTGGCCAGGTCGCCGACGAGGCTGAGCGCCAGCGGCAGGCCGGCGCACTGCCGGACGATCCCGGCGACCGCGGCCGGTTCGGCGGCGAGCCGCTCCGCACCGACGAACCGGGCGAGCAGCGCGGTCGACTCGGCGTCGTCGAGCCGGTCCAGGCTGACCCGGTGCGCGCCGTCCCGCACGCTCAACCCGCCCAGTTGGTTGCGGCTGGTCACCAGCACCACGCAGGCCGGGTCGCCGGGCAGCAGGGGGCGTACCTGGCCGGCGCTGCGCGCGTTGTCGAGCACCAGCAGGATCCGGCGACCCGCGAGGGTGCTGCGCAGCAGGCCGGCCCGCGCCTCCACGTCGGTGGGGACCTCCTCGGCCGGGACACCCAGCGCGCCGAGGAACTGGACCAGCACCACGCCCGGATCGGCCGGCGCGCCGGGGCCGTAGCCGTGCAGGTTGACGTACAGCTGGCCGTCCGGGAACCGGTCCCGGACGCGGTGCGCCCACTGCAGGGCCAGCGCGGTCTTGCCCACTCCGGCCGCGCCGTCGACGGTGACCAGCAGCGTCGTGGCGGGGCCGGCGGGCGGTGTCGTGGGGTCCGTCC
>JBAUUM010000553.1:0-6009 GCA_049582705.1 Actinocatenispora sp. | reverse complement strand
CCGCCGGGTCCCGGGCCGGGTCCGACCCGCCGGTCATTCGTGGTCCGGCGACGTGGCGGATCCCGCGGCGGTCGGGCCGCCGGCCCGCTCACTGAGCTGACGCCAGGCCATCTCGGCGGCGCGCTGCTCGGCCTCCTTCTTGCTGCGGCCGGTGCCCGAACCGAACCGCTCGGTGGCCACCACGGCCCACGCGGTGAACGTCTTCGCGTGGTCCGGACCGTCCTCGCTCACCTGGTACTCCGGCACGCCGAGGCCCTGGTTCGCGGTGAGTTCCTGCAGGCTGGTCTTCCAGTCCAGGCCGGCACCACGCCGAGACGCGTCGAGCATCAGCGGGTCGAACAGCCGGTGGATCACCTCGGCGGCGGTGTCCAGGCCGTGGTCCAGGTAGACCGCGCCGAGCAGCGCCTCCGTCGTGTCGGCGAGGATGCTGGACTTGTCCCGGCCGCCGGTGGTCTCCTCGCCCTTGCCGAGCCGCACGTACGCGCCCAGGCCGCGGGGGCCCAGGCCCCGGGCGACGTCGGCGAGTGCCCGCATGTTGACCACACTGGCCCGGAGCTTCGCCAGCTGGCCCTCGGGCAGATCCGGGTGGGTGCGGTACAGGGCGGCCGTGACGACCAGACCGAGCACCGCGTCACCCAGGAATTCGAGCCGTTCGTTGGTGGGCAGCCCACCGTTTTCGTACGCGTAGGAGCGATGGGTCAGCGCCCGCTCCAACAGGCCGGGCTCCACGCCCACCCCGATCGCCGCGACCAGTTCCGCCGCGGGTGCGGGCCGCGTGACGCTACCCATCTCCGCCGCCCCTGCTGGCTGCCGGCACCGACCGACTCACGTTGGTACACCTCCTGGCGCGGGGGTCTGGTCCCCCCGGAAAGCTTCGTCGACGCGCGCAACCTGCTCGGGCACCCGCTCCTCGGCGAGCCGGCAGGCCAGCGCGACACCCGAGGCGAGGTCCGGGCCGGACGCGGCGCCATGGCAGACCACCACCGGCCCGAGCACGCCCAGCAGTACGGCGGCATGCGGCGTTCCCGCCTCGTCCATGGCCGGCAGGCCCGACCGGCCCTGCAGCCTGAGCGCGCCCTCGATCCCCTTGAGCAGCACGTTGCCGGTGAAGCCGTCGGTCACCACGACATCGGCGGCACCGCCGAGGGTCACGTCGTGTCCCTCGACCCGACCGACATACCGCGCGCCGACCGGCAGCGTGCACCGGGTGAGCAGTTCGTCGGCGGTGCGGCGCAGCGCGTCACCACTGCCCGGCTCGGTGCCGATGGACAACAGGCCGATCCTGGGCGCGTCAACACCCAGCATGGCCAGCGCGTAGCCCGCGCCGAGGACCGCGTGCCGGCGCAGGTCGGCCGGCGTCGCATTCGGCGAGGCACCCACGTCGAGCAGGATCAGCGGACCGCGCAGGGCCGGGATGAGGACCGCCAGTGCGGGCCGGGCAAGGCCCGGATAGCGCCCGTACCCGGCCACCGCGGCGGTCACGGTCGCCGCCGTCGACCCGGCCGACACCATCGCGTCGGCCTGGCCGGTGGCCAGCAGTCGGGCCGCGGCCCGGACGGGCGCGACACCGTCGGCGGCCACCGGTACCGGGTCTATCCGGCTCCGCAGCTCCGCCGGTGCCTGCGCCAACAGCCGGTCGACAACCTCCAGCGGCCCGACCGGCAACAGCCGCAGCCGGGCGTCCGTGTTGAGGGCCAGCAGAGCGCCGTCAACCACGACGTCGGGGGCGTTGTCCCCGCCGAGGAGGTCGACGGCGATCCGCGCGGCACGCCGCTCGGATCGCATCACGTCGTCGCTGAGCGGGTCAGACCTCCACGACCTGGCGGCCGTTGTAGGTGCCGCACACTCCGCAGGCCGCGTGGGGCAGCTTCGGGGACTTGCACTGCGCGCAGGGCTGGGTCGACACCGCGCTGGTCTTCCACTGGCTGCGGCGGGACCGCGTGTTGCTCCGCGACATCCGGCGCTTCGGAACGGCCACGTTACTCACTCCTGAATGGTCTACTCGGAAATGCTCTGCCTGATCGTGCGCTGATCATGGAACACGTTGATCATGGAGCCCACCACGCGCCAGGGCACGCAGCACCACTCGGGTCGCACAAGCTACCCCCACCATTGTGACCCATCCCGGCCGGTCGACGACCGGCGGCCTGGTCAGGACCGTTTGTACGGGTCAGCGCCGGGGTGTCGGCCGTCGTCCGCCGGGTCCGACCCGGCCGGCTGCTCCCCGGTCGATCCACCGTCGGCGAGCAGGCCGCCGAGCGCCGCCCAGCGCGAGTCGAGCTGCTCGTGCGCGTGGTCGGCTGGCAGCTCGTCGAGCGGCACCCCGCAGTCCGGGCACAGACCCGGGCAGTCCGGCCGGCACAACGGCGTGTTGGGCAGGTCCAGCACGATCGCGTCGCGGACTGCCGGCTCGATGTCGGCCAACTCGTCCTGCAACCGGCTGACCTCGTCGGCGTCGGTCGTCTCCTCGGTCGTGCTGCCCGGGTAGGCGAACAGTTCCTGGATGCGCGCCTCGACGGCGTCGTCGAGCGGCCGGAGGCACCGACCGCACTGCCCCTCCACCGAGGCGGTGACCGTGCCGGAGACGAAGACGCCCTCCGACGCGGACTCCATCCGCAGGTTCAGCGAGAGTACCGAGCCCTCCGGCACGCCGATCAACGGAAGCCCCAGGTCCGCGGGGGCGGGTACGTCCCGGACGACGGGACGCATCTCCCCCGGTCGGCGGGGCAGCTCGCGGGTGTTGAGCACCAGCGGCGAGCGGGGATTCGGGTGCGGGTGCGTCTTGCTGTCGGACATCGTCGCTCGACTGGCCTCTGCGGTCGGTGTGGGTGGGTCGGCCCCGTACGGGCCAGCGTGCCACGGTACCCGACGACCACGCGGAGCGTCGAAGCCGACACCACGGCCGGCGACGCCGTGGCAGGCGACACCCGGCACGGCGGACACCGGCCGCCCGGCCCCGGGGCGGTCAGGTCGGGAACGGCTGCTTCGCGTTCTCCTCGTCGGGGGCGAACGAGCCGATCTCGCGCAGCGCGTGCATCTTGTCGCGCCCCCGCTCGATCGTGCTGAGCGACTTGTTCAGCAGCCGCTCGAAGTTGCTCAGAGTCGTGTCGACGTACTCCTCGCACTCCTCACGGAGCCGCTGCGCCTCGTCGCGGGCCTCCCCGACGATGCGGGTGGCCTCGTGCTCGGCGGACACCGCGACCTCGTTCGCCGAGACCAGCCGGGCGTGTTCGGCCTCGCCCTCGGTGATGATCCGCTCAGCCTCCCGCTGACCGGCGGCGATGATCTTGTCGCGCTCATCCAGCAGCGCCTGCGACCGGCGCAGATCGCCGGGCAGTTCGCCGCGCAGATCCTCCAGCAACGCGATCATCTCGCTGCGGTCCACCATGCAGTTGCGCGAGGACATGGGAACCGAGCGGGCCCCCTCGACAAAGGACACGATCTCGTCGATGCGCTCGAACGGATCCACCCCGACCCACTTCCCTCCTGCCAGGCATCGCCGCCTGTCAACCCCGTCGGTGCCGCCGCTCGGACGGTCAACCGTCACCTCTGGTCAGCCGCTCCGTGAGCCTACGGGCAACCACGTCGGGCACGTGCGGCGATACGTCACCGCCCCACTTCGCGACGTCCTTGACCAGACTCGACGACAGGAACGAGTAAAGCGGGTTGGTGGCCATGAAGAGTGTTTCCACGCCGGCAAGCCCCAAGTTCATCTGAGACTGCTGCAGCTCGTAGTCGAAGTCGCTGACCGCGCGGAGGCCCTTCACGATCACCGAGATGTCGTGCTCCCGGCAGTAGTCGACGGTCAGACCCTGGAACGAGTCGACCGAGACGTTCGGGTACGGGGCCGTCACCTCGCGCAGCATCGCGAGCCGCTCCTCCAGCGAGAACAGGCCCACCTTGGACTGGTTGATGAAGACGGCCACGACGGCCTCGTCGTAGAGCCCCGACACCCGGTCGATGATGTCCAGGTGTCCGTTGGTCACCGGGTCGAACGAGCCCGGACAGATCGCACGCCTCATGATCGGCGACCGTACCAAAGGGTTGTCTCTCCGTAGCGCCGCGAGCGGATCGGGTCGAGATCCGGAGCCCACGGCGGCTCCCCGGAGCGGGTCGCGCGCTCCACCACGACGAGCGCGTCGGCGATCAGCCACCCGGGCAGCGCGGCGAGCACGACGGCCAGCTTGTCGTCGGCCAGCGCGTACGGCGGGTCCAGCAGGACCAGGTCGTAGCCGTCGGCCGGCGGTTCGGCGAGTACCCGCTCCACCGGGGCCGCGGACAGCCGGGCGGCGCCGGCGACCCCCAGCGTCGCGATGTTGCGGCGCAGTGCGGTCACCGCACGGGCGTCGGACTCGACGAACAGCGCGTGCGCCGCGCCCCGGGACAGCGCCTCGAAGCCGAGCGCGCCGGACCCCGCGTACAGGTCCGCCACCCGCGCCCCGGGCAGGTCCATGATCGCGTCGAGCGAGCTGAACAGCGCCTCGCGCACCCGGTCGGAGGTCGGCCTGGTGGCCCGGCCCGCCGGGACGACCAACCGCCGGCCGCCCAGCTCCCCGGCCACCACCCTGGTCACCGGCCGCCCCCGCCGGTCGACACCCTCGCGCCTGTCACGGCGCCGAGGTTACCCGGCCGGGCGGTGGTCGCCGGAGACGGGAACCTTCCTCGTAGATGACTCAACGTAGCCGTGAGCGCCGTGTTCGGCGACAAGCGTGATGACATGTCCGTGACCGGCGAAATACCCAGCGAGACGACACGCCGATAAAACCGGACAAACCTCGGGACGGGCTTTCACCAGGACGTTCGCCGCGGCTAGTGTTCCTCCGCGCGCGCGAAAACCAGCGACATATCGGACACCGCAGCGCGGTACCCGGGACGAGCGCGCGTCCTCCGATCCTGACTCACCGGCCCGCCTCATCACTCGGGAGTACCTCTTGCCCCCCTTCGCGCTCACCGCGCGCCGTTTACTAGCCCTCCTCGCCGCCATGGTGGTCGGGCTGTTCGGTGCCCTCATGATGTCCTCCCCGGCCAGTGCCCACGACGCCCTGATCAAGGGTGAGGCGGCCTGCCAGTCCGACGGCACCTACACCGTCACGTGGACCATCACCAACGACTGGACCACGCCGCTCAGCATCGTGCAGCCGAGCGCCACGCCGGTCGCGCTGCAGGGCAACGTGGACGCCATCGGCAGCAAGGACAGCGCCACCGCCACCCAGGTCGGCGTGCCCGCCAGCGCGGACAAGGCGACGCTGGCCTTCAAGGCGGTGTGGTCGCAGGACAACTACAACCGGCAGAAGTCCGGCGAGGTCTCCCTCGACGGCAGCTGCCAGACCACCCCGGACTGCGTCTCCGCCGCCGACGCCCACTACTCGCACACCTTCGACGGGCCCAAGGGCACCGCGACGGTGAGCCTGGCCGACGGCCAGAAGCTGTGCGCCGACTCCAGCCAGGACTTCTCCCTGGCCTCGTACACCGCGCAGAGCGCCGAGTGGTCGACCTCGTTCCCGCAGAAGCTCTTCGACCAGGACAGCAAGACCGTGGACAGCGAGCACACCTCGGTCACGCTGACCGTCGACGTGCCGAACTGCTTCACCCAGGTCGACCTGGTCTGGGGCGGCAAGGACCAGGTGCTGCCGGGCTTCGACCAGGGCACCCCGACCTACGGCAACAAGATCCTGGGCAGCAAGGGCGCCCCGGGCAACCAGTCCGAGGGCCCGCGCGGCTCCTGGGCCGGCGGCAACGGACCGTGCACCGTCTCCTCGCCGTCCGAGTCGCCGTCCGAGTCCCCGGTGCCGAGCGCCACGGTGGCACCGGCCTCCACCTCGCCGGCCGCCTCCGGCGGTCTCCCGGTCACCGGCACCTCGCTGACCGCCTTCGTGGTGGCGGCCGTGGTCCTGATCGGTGGCGGCCTCACGCTGTTCATCGTGGCCCGCAAGCGTCGCGCGACCCCGGCCGGTCAGTAACGGCCACGCGTTGACCGCATGAACGCCGAGGGCGGCGTACCCACACGGG
>JBAUUM010000552.1:0-10636 GCA_049582705.1 Actinocatenispora sp. | reverse complement strand
GGCGCCGCGGGCGGTGCGTCAGGTGCGCCGGACCGGGGCGCCGCGGGCGGTGGGACAGGCGAGCCGGGCTGCGGGGTGGACCAGGGACCCGGTTGTGCCCGCGGGGGTGGCCCGCCCGACCCGGTGGGGACTGTGCCATCCCGCGGTTCCGGGTCGGGCTTGCCAGGTTGCGTCATCCCGCTGCCACCTTGTCGTCGTTGTCAGCCACTGACCGAAGCCTAATGCGGTACGGGCAACGGAGTGCCGTGGCGCGGGGAGCGGTTCGGGGATACCCCGGCTCGACGGACCGACGGTGCGACAGGTCTGCGGATGCGCTGGTGACGCCGGGCGGTCAGCTCTGGTTCTGCAGCTGCTTCGCCCAGTCGGTGGAGACACCAGAAGCGGCCAGAATGATCAGCACGAGGAAGATCACCACGCCGACGATGCCGAGGATCATGCCGACGGTGCCCAGGTTGCCGTTCGTGGCCTGGCCCGCCGCGGCCTTCTTGCGGCTGATGACGCCGAGGACGATGGCCGGGATACCGGCCCACACGCCGGCGTACAGGCAGCACACCACGATGGACACGATGCCGGCGATGAGCGAGATCGTGCCGAACACGTTTCCGCTCTTGTCCGGTGCACCTGCGCCGCCACCCATGCCAGGGTCGTACGGAGGTGGTGGCGGCATGCCGGGACCGCCCGGGCCCTGGGGTGGCGGCGGTGCCGTCGGGTCTGTCACGGGTTCCCCCTCAGTTGTGCCGGCCCCCGGGGTGAGGGCCGTGCTCAGGAATCTTCGGTGTCCAGTGTCACCGGGTCAAGCAAGTACCCGGGATCTGGGCCGAACTCCGGAGCTCCTGTCAGCCGTTTCGCCAAAAGGCTGCTCTGAGTGAGGAGACGTGCGGCGTTCCGTTGAATGACGACGCGGCGCTGGTGACGGTGTGTGGTCACTCGACGCCGCGTCCGCTCGTCGTCACATGTGGTAGTGGTAGCCCGACCGGGAGAGCCCCATACCGACGCCGATGAGCACCAGGTACACCACCGACAGCACCGCGCCGATGATGCCCAGCACGAACCCGGCGCGGGCCAGCGAACGGTTGCTCGCCTCGCCGCGGTTCGCCTTCGTCGTGCCGATCCGGCCGAGCACGATCCCGGCGATGCCGAACACCAGGCCGCCGCCGTACAGCCAGCAGATCACGATCGACAGGATCCCGGCGATGAGCGCGAGGGTGCCGAAGATGTTCCCGCGGTTGTCCGGCCGCGGTGGCGTCTGGCCCGGGTACGGAGGCTGTCCGCCCGGTGGCGTCCCCCCGGGCTGTCCGTAGCCGCCGGGCTGTCCGGTGGGGTGGCCGTACACCCCGCCGGGCTGTCCGCCCGGCTGTCCGTACCCGCCGCCGGGTTGGCCGCCGGGTTGCCCGTACCCACCGCCGGGCTGGCCGTACTCGCCGGGCTGGCCGCCGGGCCGTCCGTACTCGCCCGGCTGACCACCGGGCCGTCCGTACTCGCCGGGCTGCCCCGACCCGGGAGGAGGTTGCCCGCCGGGGGGTGGTGGCGGCGCGTCCGCGCCCGACCAGCCCGGCTGTTGCTGTGGCCCGCCGGGGGGCGGCCAGCCCGGTTGCTGCTGTGGACCGCCGGAGGGCGGCCAGCCCGGCTGTTGCTGCGGTTCACCGGACGGCGACCAACCGGGCTGTTGCGGCCCACCTGGCCGCTGCCCGCCCGGCCCGGTGGCTCCACCCGGTCCGCTCGGCCCCGTGGGTCCGCCCGGCCCGTCGGGACCGCCGGGCTGGTCCGGCGTGCCGGACTGGCCCGGTTCGCCCCTGGTCGGCCAGCCCTGGTCCCGGCCGCCGGTGTCGTCAGGTTCGCGGCCCGGTTCCGGGGGCTGCGTCGGGTCTGTCATGACAATCCCCCCGTGCGTTGTCGCTCAGGCCGTACCGATGTGTACAGCCTGTTGCCATAACCCCTTCCCCACGGAGGGCGGTTCAACCGCCGGCCGGGCCTCCGGTGCCGGTCACGGGGCGGATCGGCCCCCGCGATAGAGTGAGGGCCATCTCCCCCGCAACCCCTGGTAACCGTCGGTGGCGTTCGTGCGGTGTGGGCCGGTGTACGGTCCGGCCGTCCGAGGAGCGCGACAGGAGTGTGCTGTGACTGCCCGTCTCGTCGTCCTGGTGTCCGGGGCGGGATCCAACCTGCAGGCGTTGCTGGATGCCTGCGCCGATCCCGGTTACGGCGCGGAGGTTGTCGCGGTCGGCTCGGACCGGCCCGGCGTCGAGGGCCTCGCCCGTGGTGGACGCGCCGGCGCCGACACGTTCGTCGCGCGGGTCGGCGACCATCCGGACCGGTCGGCGTGGGACGTCGCGCTCACCGACCAGGTCGCGAAGTACACGCCGGACCTGGTCGTCTCGGCGGGCTTCCTGAAGCTGGTCGGCCCGGTGTTCCTGGCCCGGTTCGGCGGACGCTACGTCAACACGCACAACGCCCTGCTGCCGGCGTTCCCCGGCATCCACGGGCCGCGGGACGCGCTGGAGTACGGCGTCAAGATCGCCGGCGCGACGCTGTTCCTGGTGGACGCGGGGGTCGACACCGGGCAGATCATCGCCCAGGTGGCGGTGCCGGTGCGCGACGACGACACCGAGGAGACCCTGTCCGAGCGGATCAAGCAGGCCGAACGGCCGCAGCTCGTCGAGTACGTCGGGCGGATGGTCCGCGAGGGCTGGACGGTCTCCGGCCGGAAGGTCACGGTGCCCTGACCCGTGTCGTCACGGCCCGCTGACCTGCTGCCCCGGGTGCGCGTGGAGCACCCGGCACCACACTGTCCCGCCCGCGAGCGCCTGGAGATCGGCTCATGACGACCAACATCGACAGCGGTACCGCGACCACCGGGGAGGACCGCCGTCCGGTCCGCCGGGCGCTGGTCAGCGTGTACGACAAGACCGGCCTGGTCGAGCTGGCCCAGGGCCTCGCCGACGCGGGCGTGGAGATCGTCTCCACCGGCAGCACCGCGGCGCGGATCGCGGACGCCGGTGTAACGGTGACCCGGGTCGAGGACCTGACCGGCTTCCCCGAGTGCCTGGACGGGCGGGTCAAGACGCTGCACCCGAAGGTGCACGCGGGACTGCTCGCCGACGTACGGCTGCCGGAGCACGTCGCGCAGCTCGCCGAGCTGGCGGTCCAGCCGTTCGAGGTACTGGTGAGCAACCTGTACCCGTTCGCGCAGACCGTCGCGTCCGGTGCCGGACCCGACGAGATCATCGAGCAGATCGACATCGGTGGCCCGTCGATGGTGCGCGGTGCCGCCAAGAACCACGCGAACGTCGCGGTGGTCACCGACCCGGCCCGGTACGGCGAGCTGCTGGCGGCCGTCCGGGACGGCGGGTTCGGTCTCGCCCAGCGGCGTCGGCTGGCGGCCGAGGCCTTCGCGCACACGGCCCGGTACGACGTGGCGGTGGCGTCCTGGTTCGCCGCGGCCGGTGATGCCGGGGAGTCGTTCCCGGAGTTCCTCGGTGCCACCTGGCAGCGCCGCTCGGTACTGCGCTACGGCGAGAACCCGCACCAGGCGGCCGCGCTCTACGTGGACGGTGACGCGACCTCGGACACCCCCGGCGGGCTGGCCGACGCGGAGCAGTTGCACGGCAAGGAGATGTCGTACAACAACTACACCGACACCGAGGCGGCCTGGCGTGCGGCGCACGACTTCGCCGACCCGTGCGTGGCGATCATCAAGCACGCCAACCCGTGCGGCATCGCGGTCGGCGCGGACGTGGCCGAGGCGCACCGCAGGGCGCACGAGTGCGATCCGGTGTCGGCGTTCGGCGGCGTGATCGCGGTCAACCGCCCGGTGTCGGTCCCGCTGGCCGAGCAGATCGCGCCCATCTTCACCGAGGTCGTCATCGCACCGTCCTATGAGGACGGCGCGGTGGAGGTGCTGTCCGGCAAGAAGAACATCCGGCTGCTGCGTTGCGCGGCGGCGCCGACGACGGCCCTGGAGTACCGGCCGGTCTCCGGAGGCGTGCTGCTGCAGCAGGCCGACCGGATCGACGCCCCGGGCGACGACCCGGCGAACTGGACGCTGGCCACCGGCACCGCCGCCGACGAGGCGACGCTGCGGGACCTGGCCTTCGCCTGGCGGGCCGTACGCGCCGTGAAGTCGAACGCGATCCTGCTCGCCTCCGGCGGCGCCACCGTCGGCGTGGGCATGGGCCAGGTGAACCGGGTGGACTCGGCGAGGCTGGCGGTGACCCGCGCCGGCGCGGAGCGGGCCGCCGGCGCGGTGGCCGCATCGGACGCGTTCTTCCCGTTCGCGGACGGGCTGCAGGTGCTGATCGACGCGGGCGTGCGGGCCGTGGTGCAGCCCGGCGGCTCGAAGCGGGACGGTGAGGTCGTCGCCGCCGCGGAGGCCGCCGGGATCACCCTCTACCTGACCGGCACCCGGCACTTCTTCCACTGACCCGACGCGCGTCGGCCCGGCGCCACCGGGCCGACGCGCCGACCGGGCGTCGCGCCCCGAAGTCCACGGCGCCGGTCCGCTCCGGTCACTGGTCGTCTGCCCGGGCGGGCAGCAGGTACACGAGCAGGAAGCTCGCGACCACAGTGACCAGTACGATCGGCAGCACCAGTTCGAAGGCGGCGCCATATCCGCTCGGGCCGCCCCGCGACCCGACGAACGCGAAGAACAGGCTGCCGATGACGGCCGCGCCGGTGGCGTTCGCGACCTGCTGGACGGCGTTGAGCAGCCCGGAGGCCGATCCGACCTCATCGCCGTCGACGCCGGCCAGGATGAAGGTGAACAGCGGCGAGAACACCATGCCCATCCCGGCGCCGGTCAGGAACATCGCCGGGCCGAACTGCCATGGGGCGACCAGGGGGCCGGCGATCGCCACGGTGGCGGCGAGGCCGCCGGTGCCGAGCGCGACCATGACCATGCCGCACTGCAGGACCCGGCGTCCGAGCCGTGCTACGAGTTTGGTGCCGAGGATGCTGCCGAGCACTATGCCCACGGCACTCGGTGTCTGGGTGAGGCCGGCGGTGAGCGGCGAGTACCCCAGGCCGAGTTGGATGTAGAGCGCGTAGACCAGCAGGAACCCCATCACCGAGGTGAAGAACACCGCCCCGAGGATCAGCCCACCGGTGTACGAGCGCTTCGCG
The DNA here is from genome assembly GCA_049582705.1 of Actinocatenispora sp. Classification (GTDB taxonomy): domain Bacteria; phylum Actinomycetota; class Actinomycetes; order Mycobacteriales; family Micromonosporaceae; genus Actinocatenispora. Next base: position 5,518 of record JBAUUM010000552.1, on the reverse strand, counting down.
AACACGCTCGGCGTGATCAGGGTGGCCCGACCGGCCCGGTGCCGGCGCCGTTGGTGCACGGCGAACGCAGCCAGCAGCGCGCCGCCGACGACAAGCAGGGCGAAGGTCCACGCTGGCCAGCCCAACTCACGGCCCTGCACCAGCGGGTAGATCAGCGCGACCAGGCCGGCGCCGACGAGCGGCACGCCGACCAGGTCGAGCCGCTGGGTCGTGGCCGAACGCACCGTGGGCAGGAAGGCAACGGCGCCGGCCAGGGCGAGCAGCCCGACCGGGAGGTTGATGAGGAAGATCAGCCGCCAGCCGGCGCCGAACAGGTCGGCGCCGATCAGCGCGCCGGCGAGGATCGGTCCGCCGATCGCGGACAGCCCCAGGACCGGCCCGTACAGGCCGAACGCCCGGTTGATCTCCTTCGCCGGGAACATGTCCTTGACCAGGCCGAAGCCCTGCGGAATGAGCAGCGCGCCGAACGCGCCCTGCACGGCACGGCCGGTGATCATCATCCCGGGGGTGACCGCGAGCCCGCACGCCATGGACGCGGCGGTGAAGCCGGCGGCACCGATGAGGAAGAGGCGTCGCCGTCCGTACATGTCGCCGAGCCGGGCGCCGGTGATCAGCCCCAGCGCGAACGCGAGCGTGTACGCGGCGGTCAGCCATTGGAGCATCGGTGTGCCACCGCCGAGCGCGGACCGGATCGTCGGGGCGGCGACGGTGGTGACGGTGCTGTCGACCAGGTCCATCACCTCGGCGCAGAGCACCACGCCGAGCCCGAACCAGCGCCAGCGGTGGCCGGTCGGCCCGGTGGGCGGGGCGTCGATGGGCCCGGTGTCCGGAGCGGTCGCCGCCTCGGGCGTTGTCGTCATGGTAGTCCGATCAGTACAGTGTTCCAGAAAACGAACGGTGTTCGTAAATGACGAACGATGTTCTACACGGCGAATGGTGATCGCGTCAACTGGTAATCTCGGTCGGGCCGCCCCCGGGCGGTCGACAGCGGGTGAAGGGAGCCGGCAGTGCCGGACAGCACGGCGGGGCGCACCGGGCCGACCACCGCGGAGCCGCCTTGGCGCACCACCAGACGGCCGGCCCGCCAGCCGCTGCGGCAGGAGACGATCGTGGCGACCGCGTTGCGCGTCCTCGACAAGGACGGCCTCGAAGCGGTGACCATGCGCCGTGTCGCCCAGGAACTCGGCACCGGCCCCGCCTCGCTCTACGCCCACGTGGCGAACAAGGACGAGTTGCTCGAACTCCTCCTCGACGAGGTGCTGGGGGAGATCGCGCTGCCCGAGCACCCGGCGGACGAGTGGAGGGAAGGGATCCGGGCGATCACCCGGGCGTCCCGGCTGGTCCTCCAGCGCCACCGGGACGTCGCCAAGCTCGCCATGGTCGGCGTACCGACCGGCCCGCACGGACTACGCGTCACCGAGGTGTACCTGGCGACCCTGCGCACCGCCGGCATGCCCGACCAGGTGTGCGCCTGGGCCGTGGACCGGCTCGCCCTCTACGTCACGGCCGACGTGCTCGAAGGCTCGCTGTACCGCGCGCGCCACGGCTGGCAGACGGAGTCCGACGGCTGCGAATACTGGCAGCAGCTCGGGGACTACCTGCGCGGCCTGCCCGCGGAGAGCTACCCGCACACGGTGCAGATGGTGGACGCCCTCCTCGCGGGCAACTCCGACGACCGGTTCGAGCACGGACTCGACATGATCCTCGACGGGCTCGCGAAGTACCTGCCCACGCGGTGAGGGCCGCGCCGGCCCGAGATCCCGGCCCGCCGCGCCGCGCCGCGCCGACCTGCCGGGCCGTGTCGGGTCGGGTCGGGTCGTTCGACGGCCCGAACCGGGGAGCGGTCAGTGCCACTCCCAGCGGATGCCGACCGCGCCGGGACGGGCCTGCGGCATCACCAGGTGCACGGCCCGGTGGCAGTCGAGGGTCAGGTCCGCGGTCTCCTGCTCCGGCGCGTCCACGCCGCGCGCCACGAAGCGGTGGCAGCGCACCGGCAGCGCGTCCGGGTGGAACCGGATCTGCAGCACGTACTGCTCCGCCGGGAAACACAGCGCCCGCACGAACTCCCGGCACTCCGTGCCGCTGTCGTCGACGACCTCGTAGGACAGCACCCGGGTCTCGCCCTCGTTGAGGGACAGGTCGAACAGCAGCTCCGCGGCGACCAGCCCGGCCCCCGGGTCGCGGCTGACCCGGCCGAGCCGACAGTTCTGGGTGGCCCGGACATCGACCCGGTCGACGTCGCCACCCGGGTCCTGCCAGAGGATCGCCACCGCCCGGTCCGCGTGCGACTGGTGCGCCCGTACCACCCGTGTCACGGTCGTCCGCCGCATCTCCCGCGCCGCGCCGAGCTCGACCGTGGCCAGCTCGCACGCCACGTGCACCCGGCTCGCCGCGTCCATGTCCAGCCGGTCCAGCAGCGGCGCCATCTCGTCGGGCCGGGGCAGTACCGCGGTGTACCGGCGCAGGCCCGGCGGGTAGCGCACCGCCCCGCCCCGCGGCCGGGGCGGACCGAGCAGCACGGTCAGGCTGTGCACGGGAAGGCCCAGCAGCTCCTCCAGCGCCGTCACCACGGTCAGCGACTCCTGGCGTTCCGGCCGGCGGAGGCCGCGCTGCCAGTAGCTGAGGGTCGTGACGCCCACGTGCAGCCCGCGTTCGGCCAGCTTGGCGCGGAGACGTTCGAGGGACAGGCCGCGCGCGGCGATCGCCCGGCGCAGTGCGGCGTGGAACGGCGCAGCGCTCAGCTCAGGCGTAGCGGTGTCTGGCATTCCGGGCCCTCCGGTACGGACGCCTGCCGGCGGAAAGGAAGGTTCGCCCGGCAGACGTGAATATCCCCATTATGAACTTCTTTCGCCTATTTCGTAACTGGCGAGAGTGCCGCTCGGCAGCCGGCCAGCGCGCCGTTCACACCCGCGTGGAGCGTTCACACAGCGCGGCCTGTCCGATGTGACCCGGTTCCCTCCGGGCCCACGGCCCCATACCGTTCCCGGCGGGCGCCCACCTCGCTACCCCTGCGAAGGAGCTCACATGAACTTCTCACCCGGCGGTCGGGGCCGCCGCATCCGCCTCCTTGCGGCGGGCCTGCTCGCCGTGGCGGCTGCCGCCATCCCCGCGAGCGCCGCCAGCGCAAGCCCCTCAGCCAGCGCTGTGCAGCCCGTCGTGCACCAGGCCTCCACCGTCGACCCGCACCTGACGTCGGCCCAGCTCGGCATCAGCATGCAGGTCCAGCAGTACGACGAGTGGTGCTGGGTCGCCTCCGGCGCCACCATCGCGGCGTACAAGGGTGTCTCGGTCGACCAGAACTCGTTCTGCGACCTCGCCCGTGGATACCCGACCGGCACCGCGTGCCCGAACCAGCCCGGGTACCTGTCCTGGGACCAGAACGCCTTCTCGCAGCTCGGCATCAACCCCGGCGGCGAGACCGGCGCACTCAGCTGGGGCAGCGTCGTCGGTGAGATCAACGCCAACCGGCCGGTCCTCACCGGTATCGCGTGGACGTCCGGCGGCGGTCACGCCGAGGTCATCTACGGCTACGACGACGCCAGCCAGGCGATCTACTTCGGCGACCCGTGGCCGTCGGACAACCGCTACAACCTGATGAGTTACTCCTCCTACGTGAGCAACTCGTCGTTCATCTGGGACGACTCCCTCTACGGGATCGGTGGGTGAGGCAGTCATGAACGCAACCCTGCGCACGCTGACCCGCCGGGTCACGATCGGTGTCGCGGTGGCCGGTGCGGCCCTGCTGACCGTCGCCGGCCCCGCGTCGGCAGCACCCGCCACGGTCTCCGGCACCCCGTCGGCGACCCAGGCACAGGCCGCGCACAAGGCCGCGGACACGCCGACGGTGCACAAGCTGCTGGCCGGCTTCTTCGCCGACCGCGGCAAGCCCGCCAACCAGCAGAACGCGGCGCACCGTGCCGCGGTCGCCGCCACCATGGCGCCGAAGCTGGCCGGGACCGTGCCCGTCTACTACCTCAACCCCGACTTCGTCAAGGCGACGTCCGCCTCGACGTCGGTGGCGACGCTGGCGTACATGGCCACGGACGCGGTGTCGTCCGACGGCCAGCACGCCACGGTCTGGACCGTCCGCGGCAAGGACGGCGCGTGGACCGAGGTCAACATCGCCTCCGGCAGCGACGAGGTCAGCTACACGGCCAAGGCCGGCACGCACGGTGTCGTGTTCCGGGAGCCCCAGGTCAACGCCTGGTACTCGATCTCCGACGGGCGGGTCCTGCCGCTCAACGAGACGGCGCGTCACTCGGTCAAGGCCGACGGCGTGACGATCGCGCAGTACCAGAAGCTGGTGCACAGCCGGTACGCGAACAAGATGGCCGGCTCCGCCTACGCCAAGAAGCACACCCTCGGCGGTAACTGGCTCGACAAGGCCGCCCCGGCGGCGCAGCACGACAGCAGCAGCTACCCGATCGGGTTCCTGGCGGCCGGCATCGCGCTGGCCGGGGCCGCGCTCGTGGTGGCCTGGCGTCGGTACGGGCACCGGCTCGTCGCCCGGCGCTAGTCGCTGACGGTTCCTCCGCTCGATGATCCGGCCCGGTGCCGGAGCCGCCCACGGGTGGTTCCGGCACCGCGTCGTACCCGGGGTGGCAGGCTGACCGGATGGCGGTCGAGGGCGGGCACGAGGTCGAGGGCGGCATCGACGAGGACGCCGTCGAGGTCGAGCGGCGATACTCGCATGCCGACTGGTCCTGCGACACGCTCGACCGGCGGCGCTTCGAACGGTGCGAGTTCGTCGAGATGGACATGACCGAGATGGCGCTGACCGGGTGCGTGTTCGAACGCTGCACCTTCGTCGGCGTCCGGCTCAACGCCGCCGTCCTGACCCGCTGCGCGCTGCTGCACTGCCTGTTCCGCAAGACCGTCATGTTCGGCGCCACGATCGACGACTGCAAACTGACCGGCACCGAGTTCCTCTCCTGCACCCTGCGGCCGCTGACCGTACGGGAGGGCGACTGGTCCTACGTGAGCCTGCGCGGCCAGGACCTGGGCCGGATGGATCTGCGCGGCGTCAGACTGCGGGAGGCCGACCTCACCGAGGCAGACCTGAGCCGGGCCGACCTGCGCGGCGCCGACCTCGGCCACGCACGGCTGACCAACACCCGGCTGCGCGACGCCGACCTGCGCGGCGCCAACCTCGAAGCGGTCGCCCTGCGCGGCCTGGACCTGACCGGCGTCCGCATCGACATCGCCCAGGCCTGCCAGGTGGCCCTCGCCTACGGCGCCAACGTTTCCCCCTGACCGGGTGCCCCCAGGAAAACGCTGGCGGCGTTCTCGGTCGCTTGCCTACCTACTTCGTAGGCGGCGCTCCCTGCGGCCTTGCCAGCCTTGCGCTGGACGTGCCGGGCCGGCTCGGGTGGTCCGTGGCTTGCCTACCTGCTTCGTAGGCGGCGCTCCCTGCGGCCTTGCCAGCCTTGCGCTGGACGTGCCGGGCCGGATCGGGTGGCCGGTCGCTGGTCGAGTCAACAGCGTCGGGTGGGCGGGTCAGGCGTGGGGGAGACGGGCG
>JBAUUM010000551.1:0-2359 GCA_049582705.1 Actinocatenispora sp. | reverse complement strand
GCCGTGTGGTGCCCGGGCCGGATCCCACAGCCGGGTCGTCGTACCGTCCGGGCCCGGCAGGGTCGGCGCCGTGGCCCCGTCCGTGCCGGCCGCCCGCAGCGTGGTGACTCTGTCCGGCCCCGCGGTCGGCACCGCAGCCGCCCCGTCGGAGCCGACCGTCGACAGCTCGGCACCCTGAATCGCGCGGCCCGGGTCCCGTGCCGGCAGCGGATCCGGCGGACCGGAGTCCTGTGCCGGCAGCTCGCCGGCGTCGATACCCTCGGCGTCGTCACCCGGCCCGGACAGCAGCAGCCGGTACAGCGGGCACCGCTCCTCCAGCTCGCGCTCGGTGCCGATGTCGACGACCCGGCCCTCGTCGAGCACCGCGATCCGGTCCGCCAGGGAGAGCGTGGAGCGGCGGTGTGCGATCAGCAGCGTGGTCCGGCCGGCCATCACCCGGTGCAGGGTGGCGTGGATGTCGGCCTCGATCCGCGCGTCCACCGCCGAGGTCGCGTCGTCGAGCACCAGGATGCGGGGGTCGGTGATCAGCGCGCGGGCCAGCGCGATGCGCTGCCGCTGGCCACCGGAGAGGGTCAGGCCCTGCTCCCCGACCCGGGTGTCGTAGCCGTCGGGCAGCTCGCTGACGAACTCGTGCGCCTCCGCCGCCCGCGCCGCCGCCTCGACCTGCTCGTCGGTGGCGTCCGGCCGGCCGTACGCGATGTTGGCCCGCACCGACTCGGAGAACAGGAAGCTGTCCTCCATCACCAGGCCGATCGCGGACCGCAGCGAGTCGACGGTCAGGTCCCGTACGTCGTGGCCGGCCACCCGTACGGCGCCCTCCCGTACGTCGTAGAAGCGCGGCAGCAGCAGCGAGATCGTGGACTTGCCGGACCCGGAGGTGCCGACCACGGCCAGCGTCTCGCCGGGGCGGGCGGTGAGGCTGAGGCCGCGCAGTACGGGCCGGGACGCCACGTAGCCGAACGTGACGTCGTCGAACTCGACGGTCGGTGCCGGCGCCGGGCCGCCGTCGACGCCCGGCGACCGGTCGGGCACCGGTACCGCGTCGGGTGCCTCGGTCACCACCGGCCGGGAGTCGATCACCTCGAAGATCCGGATGACGCTGGCCCGCGCCTGCTGCCCCGTGGTGAGCAGGCCGGACAGCATCCGGACCGGGCCGACGAGCTGGGCGAGGTAGGTCGAGAACGCCAGGAAGGTGCCGAGCGTGATGGTGCCCTGGATCGCCAGCCAGCCGCCGAGGGCGAGCACGCCGACCTGGCCGAGCGCCGGGATGGCCTGCATCCTGGGGCCGTACCGGCTGTTCAGGCGTACCGCGCGCAACCGGGACGCGAAGAGTCGACGGGCGACCGACTCCAGCTTGGACAGCTCCTGGTTCTCCTGGCCGAACCCCTTGACCACCCGGACCCCGGTGACCGCGTCGTCGACGACGGCGGCCACCGCCGCGGACTGCTGCTGCGCCTCCCAGTTCGCCGGGAACAGCCGACGCCGGGCCAGCGTCGCGACCCACCACAGCCCCGGCCCCACGGCCAGCGCGACGAGGGTCAGCAGCGGCGACAGGACGACCATCACGACCAGCGAGATCACGAACAGCAGCGCGCTGCCGAGCATGATCGGAACCAGACTCAGCAGGCCCTGCACGATCGTGATGTCGGAGGTGGCGCGGCCGACGATCTGGCCGGTCTGCAACTCGTCCTGCCGGGCGCCGTCCAGCCTGGACAGGGCGGTGAAGATGCCGTTACGCAGGTCGTGCTGCACGTCCAGGGACAGCCGGCCACCGTGGTAGCGGCGCACGAACGCGGCACCGTAGTTGACCAGCGCGGCCAGGATCAACAGGGCCGCCAGCGGCAGCAGCGGGCGCCGGCTGGACAGGATCGCGTCGTCGACGATGGCGCGCTGGACCAGGGGCACCAGCGCCATCACGCCCATGCCCAGCACCGACGAACCGAAGGCCAGGACCACCCGCGAGCGGTAGCGCCAGCAGTAGCCGAGGAGACGCCGGAGCCAGCCCTGCCCCTCGTCGGAGCGGTCGGGCGGGGAGTCTGTGGGGGTGGGGGTGGCGGTACGCGGAGGGGTCCGGGTGCCGGTCATCGACCGCTCATCGCCGGCCACTCACCGTGGCATCTGGCTCGCCGCACGTCTGCACGGCACCTACGCTAGCCATCCGGTGCGACACCGACCAGGCAGGTCGGCCGCGGTGGACGGAAGGTGGGCCGGCTCACTCCCGGCGGGGTCGGGTCGTCAGCGGTCGGTGGGTCGGTGCCCGTCCCGCGGGCCACGCCCGTGCCGGTCGGACCCGTCGGAGGGGGCCGCACCGTCCGACTCGTCGGCGTCGTCGGCCGCCGCGGCGGCGTCCGCCGGTGAC
>JBAUUM010000550.1:0-7020 GCA_049582705.1 Actinocatenispora sp. | reverse complement strand
GTCGGCATGCCGAGCAGGACGCCGGGCGTCGTCGGGGTGCGGCCCGCCTCGTGCGCGTCGCCGGCCCGGGTGCGCCGGTGCGAGAGCACCGGCCCGTCGGCAACCAGGTGGTGCGGCGCGCCGTAGGTCACCACGGTCTCGACGATGTCGCCGGGACGGATGTCGTCGGAGCCGGTGAAGTGCACCAGCCGCCCGTCGCGGGCCCGGCCGGACAGTCGGCCGGTGGCACCGTCCTTGCGGCCCTCGCCGACGGCCACCAGCAGTTCCACGGTCCGGCCCTGGATCGCCCGGTTCTCCGCCCAGGAGATCTCGTCCTGGAGGGCGACCAACCGCTCGTAGCGCTCCTGCACGACCTCCTTGGGCACCTGGTCGGGCATGGTCGCGGCCGGGGTGCCGGGCCGGATCGAGTACTGGAAGGTGAAGGCGCTGGAGAACCGCGCGGCGGCGACCACGTCGAGGGTCTGCTGGAAGTCCTCCTCGGTCTCCCCCGGGAAACCGACGATGATGTCGGTGGTGATCGCGGCGTCCGGCATGGCGTCCCGCACCTCGCGCAGGATGTCGAGGTAGCGGGTGGACCGGTAGGAGCGGCGCATCGCCTTCAGTACCCGGTCGGACCCGGACTGCAGCGGCATGTGCAGCTGGTGGCAGACGTTGGGGGTCTCGGCCATCGCGGCGATCACGTCGCTGGTGAAGTCGCGCGGGTGCGGACTGGTGAACCGGACGCGCTCCAGGCCGTCGACCTCGCCGCAGGCACGCAGCAGCTTGCCGAAGGCGTGCCGGTCTCCGAACTCGACGCCGTAGGAGTTCACGTTCTGGCCGAGCAGGGTCACTTCCAGTACACCCTCGGCGACCAGTGCCCGGACCTCGGCGAGGATGTCGCCGGACCGGCGGTCGGTCTCCTTGCCGCGCAGCGACGGCACGATGCAGAACGTGCAGGTGTTGTTGCACCCGACGGAGATGGACACCCACCCTGCGTAACTGGACTCGCGGCGGGCCGGCAGCGTGGACGGGAAGACCTCGAGGGATTCGAGGATCTCCACCTCGGCCTCGTCGTTGTGCCGCGCGCGTTCCAGCAGGGTCGGCAGCGAGGCGATGTTGTGCGTCCCGAAGACCACGTCGACCCAGGGCGCCCGGCGGACGATCTCGCCCCGGTCCTTCTGCGCGAGGCAGCCGCCGACGGCGATCTGCATGCCGGGGTGGTCGCGCTTGGTCGGACGGAGGTGCCCGAGGTTGCCGTAGAGCCGGTTGTCGGCGTTCTCGCGCACCGCGCAGGTGTTGAAGACCACCAGGTCAGGCGACTCGTCACCGCCGACCGGCTGGTAGCCGGCCGACTCCAGCAGCCCGGAGATCCGCTCGGAGTCGTGCACGTTCATCTGACAGCCGTAGGTGCGCACCTGGTAGGTGCGGCCGGCGGCGGCTGGGGTGTTGGTCATCGACGCATCCATGTCAGCTATCCAGCGTAGCCGCCACCACCCGTGCCGCCGCGCGGCCCTTCCCACCGGACCGCGGGGCCGGTCGGCGGGGCACCGCGTGCCGGGCCGCCGGCCGGCCGACGGGACACCGCAACCGCCGCCGGAACAGTACAATCCGCGTTTTTCGGCCAATCGATCTATCTTGCGCACGACCGTTATCTTGGCGTGACAGTGGCTACGCCCGATGTCCTGGGCGGCTACCGCTACAGTGGCCGCCACGGTGCACGAGACGCGCCGAACCTGGGAGCGAGGAACAGCAGTGGACACCACAACCGAGCCCGCCGCCGGCGAACCGACGAGCCCGGCTTCCACCGGCCAACCACTGGTCGTGCTGGAAGGCGTCAACAAGTGGTTTGGGCACCTGCACGTCCTCCAGGACATCAACCTGTCCGTGACCACCGGTGAGGTGGTCGTGGTGATCGGCCCGTCCGGGTCGGGCAAGTCGACCCTGTGCCGGGCGATCAACCGGCTGGAGCCGATCAACGACGGGACGATCCGGGTCTCCGGTCAGGTCCTGCCCGAGGAGGGCCGGGCGCTGGCCAGGCTGCGCAGCGAGGTCGGGATGGTCTTCCAGTCCTTCAACCTCTTCGCGCACAAGACCATCCTGGAAAACGTCATGCTCGGCCCGCTGAAGGTCCGACGCGAGAAGTCGGCGGTGGTCCGGGACCGGGCCATGGCGCTGCTCGAACGGGTCGGCGTCGCCAGCCAGGCCAGCAAGTACCCCGCACAACTCTCCGGTGGACAGCAGCAGCGGGTGGCGATCGCCCGGGCGTTGGCCATGCAGCCCAAGGTGATGCTGTTCGACGAGCCCACCAGCGCGCTCGACCCGGAGATGATCAACGAGGTTCTCGACGTGATGACCTCGCTGGCCCGGGAGGGCATGACGATGATCGTGGTGACCCACGAGATGGGCTTCGCGCGCAAGGCCGCGAACCGCGTCGTCTTCATGGCCGACGGCCAGATCGTCGAGGAAGCCTCCCCGGAGGAGTTCTTCACCAACCCGCAGTCCGAGCGGGCGCGTGACTTCCTCTCCAAGATCCTGACCCACTGACGCGCCGACGGGCCCGCTGTGACGGGCCCGCGGCCGTGACGGACGGGGCTCCGGTGTGACACCGGCAGCCCCTCCACCATCCCTGAATCCCTGCACCGCCCCTGACCCGCCGAGCAGCCAGCGCGGCACGTCGGGCCGTTCCCGCACCATCACCGCGTCCGGCACCAGGAATTCCGGACGGGTACCAGCAACGAGAGAGGCATGCATGAAACTCCAGCGACTCCTCGCGGTCGCCGCCATCGGCGCCCTCGCGCTGGGCGTAACAGGCGCCTGCGGCGAAAGCACGCTCGACAAGAAGACGAAGCAGGACAAGGCCGCCAGCGGCTCCTACACGATCGTCAAGAACCCCAAGTTCGCCGCCGGTTCCACCATGGCGAAGATCTACAAGGCCAAGCACATCAAGATCGGCGTCAAGTTCGACCAGCCGGGCATCGGGTACAAGAACCCGACCACCGGCGAGGTCGAGGGCTACGACATCGAGATCGCGAAGCTGATCGCCGGCCAGCTCGGCCTCGACTACAACGACAAGAAGCAGGTCGAGCTCGTCGAGACGGTCTCCAAGAACCGTGAGACGTTCCTGGAGAACGGCACCGTCGACATGGTCGTCGCGTCGTACTCGATCACCGACGAACGCAAGGCCCTCGTCGGGTTCGCCGGCCCGTACTACGAGACCGGTCAGGACCTGCTCATCCGCAAGGCCGACCAGGGCAAGATCAAGGGCCCGGACGACCTGGACGGCAAGAAGGTCTGCTCGGTGACCGGCTCCACCCCGCTGGCCAACATCGAGGACAACTACCCGAAGGCCAAGACGGTAGCGCTGGCCCAGTACTCCGACTGCGTCACGCAGCTGCAGAACTCCACGGTCGACGTGCTGACCACCGACGGCGCGATCCTGCTCGGCTACGCCGCCCAGGACCCCGACCACCTCGCCGTCGTGGGCAAGCCGTTCTCGACCGAGAAGTACGGCATCGGCGTGAGCAAGGACGCCAACGACCTGCGCGGCTTCGTCAACGACTCGCTGGACAAGTCGTTCAAGGACGGGTCGTGGAAGAAGGCGTACGACAACACCCTCGGCAAGTCCGGGTCCGACGCTCCGCAGCCTCCGACCCTGGACCGGTACTGACGACCACGCCCGGCCCGTACCGTCCCGGCACGGTACGGCCGGGCACCGGTCACCCCGGCGGCACCAGCCGCTGACGTTCATCGGATCCAGACCGTCCCCGGCGCACCGACAGGTCCGCCGGGGACGGCATCCCCCGGAGGAGACGTGGCACTCGCCGAATCCGCCAATCCGCTGGTTGGCGGCCTGCAGTTCCTGTGGCAGGAACGCGACGCGTTCCTCGACGGCTTTCTCGGCACCATCAAACTCTCGGTGGTGGCGGGCATCCTCGCGACCGTGGTCGGGCTGATCGTGGCCGCGATGCGCGTGTCGCCGATCCCCGCGCTGCGGGTGGCCGGCACCGCATGGTCCAGCTTCTTCCGCAACACACCCCTGACACTGGTCTTCCTCGGCACGTCGGTCATCCTGCCGGTGGTGGGCATCAGGTTCACCTGGGCCGAGGACGCGGGCGTGGACACGTTCTTCGTCTTCGCGGTCATCGCGCTGTCCACGTACACCTCCTGCTTCGTGGCCGACGCGGTGCGTTCCGGCTTCAACGCGGTGCCCGTGGGGCAGGCCGAGGCGGCACGTGCCGTCGGCATGACCTTCGGCCAGACGCTGCGGCTGGTGGTCTTCCCGCAAGCGCTGCGCACCGTGCTGCCGCCGCTGGCCAGCATGTACATCGCCATGATCAAGAACTCGGCGATCGCGGAGTTCTTCAGCGTCGGCGAGCTGACCAAGTTCTTCGACGACTCGGTCCGTGACCATCCGATCCATCTGTACGCCGAGTTCCTCGCCGTGGCGATCGGCTACATCGTGCTGACGCTGCTGGTGTCCGGCGCGTTCAACTTTGCCGAACGGCGACTGGCGGTGGCCCGATGAGCAGCGTGCTGTACGACAACCCCGGCCCACGGGCCCGCCGCCGGATCAGGTTCTGGACCGGTGTCAGCGTCGCCGCCCTGGTGGTCGTGGTCTGCCTGGTCGTCTGGCAGATCGCCCGCAAGGGACAGATCTCCGGGGCGATGTGGAGCCCGTTCGCCGACTCCGGTCTGTGGCGGCAGATGTTCGGGGCGCTGTTCGCCACGATCAAGGCCGCGCTGCTCGCGATCGTCGCCGCCCTGGTGATGGGCGCGGTACTGGCCTCGGCCCGGCTCTCCGACCGCGGCTGGCTGCGCTGGCCGGCCTTCGTGATCACCGAGTTCTTCCGGGCCGTCCCGCTGCTGCTGCTGATCCTGTTCGGACTGTTCACCTGGGGCCAGCCGCTGTCGTTCATCGGTGACGCGATCGGGGCCGACCCGCCGGACGCGTTCGCCGCGCTCGTGGTGGGTCTGGCGCTGTACAACGGTTCGGTACTGGCCGAGGTCTTCCGGGCCGGCATCAACGCGGTACCGCGCGGCCAGTCGGAGGCTGCCTACGCCGTCGGCATGCGCAAGATGCAGGTGTTGCGCATGATCCTGGCTCCGCAGGCGATCCGGATGATGCTGCCGGCGATCATCGCCCAGTGCGTGGTGGCGCTGAAGGACTCCGCGCTCGGCTTCATCGTCGGGTACCAGGAGCTGCTCAACTTCGGCAAGCGCATCTACCAGGGCGGCGCCGAGATCTGGGGGCTGTCCCAGCCTCCGGTCGTCACCACCCTGGTGGTGATCGGCGCGATCTACATCCTGATCAACCTGGTGCTGTCCTATGTGGCCGGTTGGCTGGAGCGCCGGATGTCGCGCTCGACGAAGCTCGCCGCCGCGCCGCTGACCACCCAGCAGACCGGTGAGGAAGTGGCCGCCGCCGGCCCGCTGACCGGCGAGCCGGAGAACGCCCTGCCGCACGTCTGAGCCCGGCGGGGTCGGTCCGGACGCTTTCGCCCGGACCGAACCCCGCCGCGGCATCTCCCCAGGTCAGGCCGCCGTACCGGCGAGCACCGGCCGGCGTACGGCCAGCGGCTCGACGCCCAGCGCCTCCCGGTAGACCTCCTCGAACCGGTCCAGGGTCGCGGCCACGTCGTGCGCCAGGATCCGTCGCCGACCCGCCTCCCCCATCCGTTCCCGCAGCCGCGCGTCGACGAGCAGTTCCGACAGCCGGGACGCCAGGCCCGCGACATCGCCGGGCCGGTACAGCCGACCGTTGTCCCCGTCGCGGACCAGATGCGGCAGGGCCATCGCGTCGGCGGCGATGACCGGCTTACCCGCCGCCATCGCCTCCATCGTCGCGAGGCTCTGCAGCTCCGCGATGCCGGGCATGCAGAACACGTCGCTGCGCCGGTACGCGGCGACCAGTTCGGCCTCGGTGACGTGACCGGCGAACACCACCCGGTCGGCGAGGCCGAGCCGCTCCGCCAGCGCCTCCCACTCGGCCCGGCGCGAGCCGTCGCCGACCAGTTCGACGCGGAACGGCAGCGTCGAGGCGAGCAGCGCCGCGGCACCCAGCAGTTCCTCGATCCGCTTCTCCGCATCCAGCCGGCCCACGAACAGGACCGTCGGCACGGCGCTCTCCTCGGCGACCGGACCGCCGTCGGCAGCGTCCGGGCTGCCGGGCACCTCATTGTGGCGGGGAGGCTCAGCGTCGCCGAGCAGCTCGGCACGCCTGGGAAGCTCGATGTCGCCGGGCACCCCCACGCGATCGAGTGTCTCCGGACGGCGGACTCCCGCACCGGCGGATGCCGGGGCGGCGAACCGGGACAGGTCGATGCCGCAGGACACGGCCAGTGCCCGTCGGCCCACCCCGCGCTCGTGCAATAGCTGCACCGCCCGTGGGGTCGGCGCCGTCACCACCGCGGCGGGTCCGAACACCCGGGCCACGTCCCACCAGGCGAGGCGGCGGACCGGCTCGTGCAGCGCCGCGGGCAGCCGGACGTAGCCGAACAGGTTCTCCGGCATGAAGTGGTTGGTCGCCACGAGCGGGACACCGTGCCTGGACGCGGCACGTGACAGCGCCCGACCGACCACGAAGTGCGCCTGGATGTGTACCAGGTCCGGCTTCAGCGTGCCGAGCACCGTGTCCGCCGCCGCGCTCGCCTGCCAGGGCGGGCAGACCCGGAAGGAGGAGTGCCACGGTGTACGTCGGGCCCGTACCCGGTGCACGGTCACCCCGTCCAGCACGGCCACTCCCGGCCTGCCGTCCGGGGACGGGGCGAGTACGTGCACGTCGTGTCCACGGCGCGCCAGCCCGCTCGCCAGCTGGTGCGAGAAGTGCGCCGCACCGTTGACGTCCGGCGGGTAGGTGTCGGCACCCACCACGATCCTGAGCCGGTCGCCGGTCGAAGTCTGGACAACGTTCACCTGGTGCTCCCCCATTCGATGAGACCGGACGGTTCCGGCCGAGGACACGTGTTCGGAAGATCGGGCCGTACCGCCGGTGGGCCTGCGGGCGGTGGCGGTCGAACCGGCGGACAGCGCGCCGACGGGCAC
>JBAUUM010000549.1:0-27912 GCA_049582705.1 Actinocatenispora sp. | reverse complement strand
TGTCGGGGCTTCGCCGGCGGTCAGCTGGGCCGCGCCGCGGACGACCCGTCCTCGTGGTGCCTGGTGACGCGGTGGGAGTCCGTCGGCGCGTACCGCCGGGCGCTGGGCAACTACCAGGTGAAGCTGGCCGCGACGCCGCTGCTCGCCGAGGCGGTGGAGGAACCGTCCGCCTTCGAGGTACTGACCGACGTCGGCCCGGACGGTCAGGTGCGTACCGCCGGCAGCGACCGGGCGCGGGACGCGGACACGACCGGCGCCGCGGACCGGTACCGGGGGCGCTGACGCCGCCGCCGCACGGTTCCGGTGGATGTCGTGTGACACGGTTACGATTCCGGCAGGCGACAACCGGGAGCGGACCACGATGATCATGACGCAGGACGCGGGTGGCCGATGATGGCCCAGATGGGCGGGGGTCCGCCCGGGGGGCCGGGAGCGCGTCCCGGCCCGCCGGGGATGCCGGCTCCGCACACCGCGCCGGTCGACACGCCGCCCGTCGACACGCCTCCGGGTGCGGTGCCGCCGCCCGGGCCCGGCGTCGTCGTGCCGTTCCCGGCGCCGCCCCGGGAACGCAACCCGAGGATCTGGATCAGCCTGGTGGTGCTGGGCGTGGTCGTGGTGCTGTGCATCGGCGGCACGGTGGCCGGCTTCGTCGGGCTCACCGTGCACGAGACCAACCAGGCCAGCACGGCGGCGGACCGGTTCCTGACCGCCATCGAGAAGCACCATTACACCAGCGCCTACCGGATGCAGTGCGCGCCCGCCCGGCAGAGCCAGACGCAGGACGAGTTCCGCGACGGGCTCGCCAACGGTTCGCGTCTGGTCTCCCATCAGCTCGACACGCCCGAGGCGCTCGACCGTGGTGACACGCCCGGGTTCGTGGTCCCGGCGGAGCTGCGCTACGCCGACGGGCGCAGCATGCGCCAACGCATCGCGGTGGTCTCGGCGGGGTCGGGCGGCGGCGATCTGGAGGTCTGCGGCACGGCGTGACGGCCGTGGGCTGTGACAGTCGTCGCCACGGGGCACGGTCGCACAGATACCTGTCGAAGACGCGTCCGACGACAGGTACTCTGAAACACCTCAACAGATGGTAACCGGCTGACAAGAGAACCGTTGTGACACTGGAGTGTCGCCTGGCTCCCGGCGCCCACCCGCCGATGCCAGCCGGGATGGAGGAGTTGTGCCTGTGGACCGCATCGACGCGATCGTGAGCCTGGCCAAACGCCGCGGGTTCGTCTACCCGTCGAGCGAGGTCTACGGAGGCTCCCGGTCCGCGTGGGACTACGGGCCGCTGGGTGTGGAGTTGAAGGAGAACGTCCGGCGGCAGTGGTGGCGCAGCATGGTCACCGGTCGTGACGACGTGGTCGGCCTGGACTCCGCGGTCATCCTCGCCCGCGAGGTGTGGGCCGCGTCCGGTCACCTCACCGAGTTCGTCGACCCGTTGACCGAGTGCCAGTCCTGCCACAAGCGGTTCCGCGCCGACCACCTGACGGAGGAGCATGCGGGCCGCCCCGGCGCGGAGAGTGCGCCCGAGGCCGGCACGACCGTGACGCTGGCCGAGCTGACCTGCCCGAACTGCGGCAACCGCGGCACGTTCTCGGAGCCGCGCAACTTCAACGGCCTGATGAAGACGTGGCTCGGCGCGGTGGAGGACGGGTCCGCCGAGCACTTCCTGCGGCCGGAGACCGCGCAGGGCATCTTCGTCAACTTCCTCAACGTGATGCAGTCGTCGCGTCGCAAGCCACCGTTCGGCATCGCGCAGGTCGGCAAGTCGTTCCGCAACGAGATCACGCCGGGCAACTTCATCTTCCGTACCCGCGAGTTCGAACAGATGGAGATGGAGTTCTTCGTCCGACCGGGCGAGGACGAGACGTGGCACGAGCACTGGCTGGAGGAGCGGTGGCGCTGGTACACCGACCTCGGCCTGTCCGAGCGCAACCTGCGCCGCTACGAGCACCCGGCGGAGAAGCTCGCGCACTACGCCAAGCGCACCGTCGACATCGAGTACCGGTTCTGTTTCGGCGGTAAGGAGTTCGACGAGCTGGAGGGCATCTCCAACCGCTCCGACTTCGACCTGCGTACGCACACCGAGGCGTCCGGCACCGACCTGTCGTACTTCGAGCAGGAGAGCGGTGAGCGCTGGTTCCCGTACGTCATCGAGCCGGCCGCGGGGCTGACCCGTGCCGTACTGGCGTTCCTGCTGGAGGCGCATGACGTGGACGAGGCGCCGAACACCAAGGGCGGCATGGACAAGCGCACGGTGATGCGGTTCGATCCGCGGCTCGCCCCGGTCAAGGCGGCGGTACTTCCGTTGTCCCGCAACCCGACCCTGTCACCGAAGGCCCGTGGGCTGGCCACCGACCTCCGTCGCAGGTGGACGGTGGAGTTCGACGACGCGGGCGCGATCGGGCGGCGTTACCGTCGGCAGGACGAGATCGGCACGCCGTTCTGCATCACCGTGGACTTCGACACGCTCACCGACGACGCGGTGACGGTCCGGGACCGTGACTCGATGAAGCAGGAACGGGTCGGCCTGGACCACGTGGAGCAGTACCTGCTGGAGCGGCTGCCCGGCTGCTGACACGGGTGCGGCCCGGCACCCGACCGTCAGTACGGTCACGTGCCGGGCCACAGCCTTCCGGTCTCAGATCACGCGCAGGGCAGCGCGTGCACGATCGACCAGGCGTGCACCTCGTCGTCCGCGTATGCCGACGGGAACGCCGACACCTGGACCTGCTGGGCGGCCATCGTGACGGGCAGGTTGTGCCAGCCCTGGATGCCCTCCAGCGCCTGGTAGAACTTCGTCGCCGACTTCTCCGGCGTCATCAGTTCCTGCGGCGTGCCCCAGTTGCCTTCGCCCCACGGGGCCACCGGCCGTTGCTGGAACAGGCCCACCGAGTCGTGGTCGTAGCCGACGGCCTGGTGCTTCAGACCCATGGACGCGGGCACGTTCACGTTGGCGTAGTTCTGCAGGCCGCTCTCCTGCAACGCGGTGGACAGGGCGATGACCTGCCCCTTCTCGTCGATGTGCATCTTGCGGCCGGCCCGGACGATCGCCTCGGCGTTCGCGGTCTGGCTCGGCGAGAGGTCCGCGACCTGCGAGGGAGCGTCGCACTTGCGGTCCTTGGCGCGGGATGCGGCCAGCGTGCGGGCCTCGTCCGCCTTCTTCTCCTCGGCCTTCTTGTGCGCCGCGGCCTCGGCGGCCTTCTTCTTCTCCTCGGCCTTCTGCTGCGCTGCCTGCTCGGCGCGCCGCTTGGCCTCCTGGTGTGCCTGTACGACCTGAGCAGCGACCTGCTGGGACTCGACCTTGATGTGGTCGGTCAGGTCGGTCGGCTTGCTCTTGTGGTGGTCGCTGTCGTCCTTGGAGCCGTGTCCGTCCTTGGACTTCGTCTCCGCGGCCGTCGTGACGGCCCGGGTCGTCTCCTGGTTGGCGATGTGTTGGTCAGATGCGTTATGGGTACCAGCCAGCGATGCGCCTACCAGCGCGGGGGAACACGCAATCACCGCAGCCAGCACGACGCGCACTCGCGCGCGAGTCATGGCAGTCCTTCGGGATGGGGGGTATGGGGGGTGGCACCCGCCTCGGCGGCATGCCTGCGCTCGGGGCCGAATGCCGGGGGTCGTCCCGGCCAGGCTGTTCCGGCTCTCGTGCGCGGTGGCGTAACGCTCCTGCGGGTGGCCTTCCCGCTCCGAGCCTCGTCGTGAAGCTCCCTGATGCGTGGCGCCTCTAGATGGGTAACACTCCGCAGTCACCCGTGGCTATGTTGATCATAGGTTCCATGACGTAACCCACAGTGATCAAGGAAGAGCTGGGCGACAATTCTGGCATGCTGGCCGGCACCGGTGCGTTACGCAGGGTTGGGGCAAGCGGCGGGAGATGAGGTGCCGGCGGGACGGGCCACCCGTCGCGGCGCCCCATTGGCGCATCGGAACAGCACAACGCGCCCGGATTTACTGAGGGTAGTTGCTCACTGTCCGTTAGTCCCCTTCGTTGCGTCGCGGTCCGCGCCCGCCGGCCGGACCCGTGCCGGCCGTCACGCGGAGCGGCCGGGCGCCCGCCACGCGGATCGTGCCGGCCGTCACGCTGCTCGGCCGAGCGGCGGGCTGGCTGGCAGCGGACGGCACGCCCATGGGATTCTCGGGGGCGTGACCAGCACGCTTCAGCCCACCACCCCGGACCAGCGGGCACCCGGCACGTCGGCACTGACCCTCGGTTCCCACCGGGTCTGGCCGCCGGTGGTGCTCGCGCCGATGGCCGGCATCACGAATGTCGCATTCCGCCAGCTCTGCGCCGAGCACGGCGCCGGCCTGTACGTCTGCGAGATGGTCACTACCCGGGCGCTGGTGGAACGTAACCCGAAGACGCTGCGCATGGTCGAGTTCGGGGAGCAGGAACGACCCCGCAGCCTCCAGCTGTACGGCGTGGACCCGGAGATCACCGCGCGGGCGGTCCGGATGGTGGTCGACGAGGGGCTGGCCGACCACGTGGACCTGAACTTCGGCTGCCCGGTGCCCAAGGTGACCCGCAAGGGCGGCGGTGCGGCCCTGCCCTGGCGGCGCCGGCTGTTCGGCAGCATCGTGCGCGGGGCGGTCGCCGCGGCGGCGCCGGCCGGGGTGCCGGTGACGGTGAAGCTGCGCCGCGGCATCGACGACGACCACCTCACCTACCTGGACGCCGGCCGGATCGCGGAGGACGCGGGAGTGGCCGCCGTCGCGCTGCACGGCCGGACCGCCGCGCAGCGCTACTCGGGCACCGCCGACTGGGACTCGATCGCCGCGCTCAAGCAGGCCCTGTCGGTGCCGGTGCTCGGCAACGGCGACATCTGGGAGGCCGAGGACGCGATCCGGATGGTTCGCGAGACCGGCTGCGACGGTGTCGTCATCGGGCGGGGGTGCCTCGGCCGCCCGTGGCTGTTCGCCGACCTCGCCGCGGCCTTCCGGGAACTCGCGGCCGGGACCGGCGCCCGGAGTGGTGAATCCGTTGCCGCCAACGGATTCCCGAGCCGGGCGACGCTGCCCGACCTCGGTGAGATTGCCACCACCATGCGCCGGCACGCGGTACTGCTCGGTGAGTGGCTGGGCGGCGAACGGGAGGGGTGCGTCGACTTCCGCAAGCACGTCGCCTGGTACCTCAAGGGTTTCCCGGTCGGCAGCGACACCCGCCGGTCACTGGCGATGGTCTCGTCACTGTCCGAACTGGATGATCTGCTGGCCCGGCTCGACCCGACGGAACCGTTCCCGGTCGGGGAATTGGGCCGACCGCGCGGACGTACCTCCTCGCCGGGAAAGGTGGCGCTGCCGCAGGGCTGGCTCGCGGACCGGGACTCGGCCGCCGTACCCCTCGGGGCCGAGCTCGACACCTCCGGCGGCTGATCCCGCCGTACCATCGGTGTCCGGGATCCGCGCTGGCCACGGCCATGCGGGGCCGACCGCGGTACGGCCCGCGGCGTACCGGCACGGAAAACGGCTTGCCCGGCCCGCTTAGGCTGTTGCGGTGGGCCGAATCCCTCACCGATCAGGATTGCGGGTACGACGTTCCTTCCGTGCCCTGGCGGCGTTCGGGGCGCTGCTGGCGTTCGCGACGGGGTGCTCGGCGGACGGTTCCGGGCCGACCGCGGCGCAGGGCGCGACCGGGGCCCGGTCGCCGGGCACCACGGACGACGCACCGGACGCCGCGTTGCCCAGCCCCACCGCGCCGTACGCGACACCGACGCCCGCCGACTCTCCGCCGTCCGACGCGCCGCCCGGTGCGCAGATCCTGTACGAGCTGGAGGCCAGGGTGCTGGCGGAGGCCGCCACCCCCGGTCAGACGTCCGGTCGCTGCGACGACCGGATCAGCGGCGGCCGGGATCAGACCGTCCACTGTGTCGTGCGGTACGACGACCAGTCGGTGACCTTCGCGGTGGCGGTCAGCGGCGACTCGACGATCTTCAGCTACCGGGCGACCCAGCAGAAGGCGGTGATCACCCGTCGCGGCGTCCGGGCGGCCTTCGCCGACTACGCGTACGGCGCGGACGCCGGCATCGGGGGGCCGGTGCCGGGCAGTGTCCGGTGCGACGCGAGCCTGCCTGAGCGGGGCCTGGTCGACTTCGCCACCGTGACGCGCTACGCCTGCTCGTACCGGGTCGAGGGTGCGGCACACCCGACGGTCAGCCGGGTGACGATCTCCGATCACGGTCCGCAGTTCTGAGGCTGCGGTCCGGCGCTTCGCGCGGGCATGATCACCGCCGGTCTGGGTACCCGTGCGGGTGATGAGCAGACCCGCCGAGACGAGGCCCGCCCGTGGTCAGTGCGCGTTTGGGTGCGATCCGACGCCCTTGCAGTCCCGCAGGATCACCTGGTGGCCGCAGGGAGTGCGAAGTGTCACCATGACGTTCTGGAGGGGACTAAATATTCGTTAACCTTCGGCCACAATTCACCAACCGGGGCAGCGCCGCCCCGGCCAGAAGGGGGCCACCGTGACGAAGTACGTGTACGACTTCGCCGAGGGAAACAGGGACCTCAAGGATCTCCTGGGCGGTAAGGGAGCGAACCTTGCGGAGATGACGAACCTGGGGCTGCCGGTGCCGCCCGGGTTCACCATCACCACGGACGCCTGTCGGGAGTACCTGGCCAGTGGCAGCGAGCCGGCCGAGCTGGCCGACGAGGTCGCCGAGCACCTGGACCGGCTGGAGAAGAGCATCGGCCGCACGCTCGGCGACCCGGACGACCCACTCCTGGTCTCCGTGCGCTCCGGCGCCAAGTACTCGATGCCCGGCATGATGGAGACGGTCCTCAACGTCGGACTCAACGACGAGTCCGTACGGGGGCTGACCACGCAGTCCGGCAACGAGCGGTTCGCCTGGGACTCCTACCGGCGGCTCATCCAGATGTTCGGCAAGACGGTGCTGGACATCGACGGTGAACTCTTCGACGACGCGCTGGAGGAGCAGAAGCGGTCCCGCGGTTCGGACAACGACCTGGACCTGACCGCCGAGGACTTCCGCACCCTGGTCGACGCGTACAAGAAGGTGGTACACGACGCGACCGGCGAGGACTTCCCGCAGGACCCGGCCGAGCAGCTGCGGCTGGCGACCAACGCGGTCTTCGAGTCGTGGAACGCCGACCGGGCGATCCTGTACCGGCGCCAGGAACGCATCCCGACCGACCTGGGCACCGCGGTCAACATCGTCGCCATGGTCTTCGGCAACCTGGGCATGGACTCGGGCACCGGCGTGGCGTTCACCCGGGACCCCGCCTCGGGCGCGCAGGGCATCTACGGTGACTACCTGCAGAACGCGCAGGGTGAGGACGTGGTCGCGGGCATCCGCAACACCGTGCCGCTGGACCACCTGTCGGACATCGACCGCAAGTCGTACGACGAGCTGCTCGGCATCATGTCCACGCTGGAGAGCCACTACAAGGACCTCTGCGACATCGAGTTCACCATCGAGCGCGGCAAGCTGTGGATGCTGCAGACCCGGGTGGGCAAGCGCACGGCCGCGGCGGCGTACACGATCGCCGCGCAGCTGGTGGACGAGGGCATGATCGACCTCGACGAGGCGGTACGGCGGGTCAACGGCGCGCAGCTGGCCCAGCTGATGTTCCCGCGGTTCGACTCCGGCGCCAAGGCCGAGCTGCTGGGCCGGGGCATGAACGCCTCGCCGGGCGCGGCGGTCGGCAAGATCGTCTTCGACACGTACACGGCGGTCAAGTGGTCCCGGTCGGGGGAGAAGGTCATCCTGGTCCGCCGGGAGACCAACCCGGACGACCTGAACGGCATGATCGCCGCCGAGGGCATCCTGACCAGCCGGGGCGGCAAGACCTCGCACGCCGCGGTGGTGGCCCGCGGCATGGGCAAGACGTGCGTCTGCGGCGCCGAGGAACTCTCCGTGGACACCAAGCGGCGCAAGCTCACCGCGCACGGCGGGATCGTCCTGGAAGAGGGCGACGTGCTGTCCATCGACGGCTCCACCGGCAAGGTGTACCGGGGTGAGGTGCCGGTCGTGCCGTCGCCGGTGGTCGAGTACTTCGAGGGCCGGCTGGACCCGTCGTCCGATGACGCCGACGCGCTGGTGAAGGCCGTGCACCGGATCATGTCGCACGCCGACAAGGCCCGCCGGCTCGGCGTCCGGGCGAACGCGGACAACCCGGAGGACGCGCAGCGCGCCCGGCGCTTCGGCGCCCAGGGCATCGGGCTGTGCCGTACCGAGCACATGTTCCTGGGTGAGCGCCGGGCGCAGGTCGAGCGGCTCATCCTGGCCGACACCGACGAGGAGCGTGACGACGCGCTCGCCGCGCTGCTGCCCCTGCAGCGGGACGACTTCGTCGGCATCTTCGAGGCGATGGACGGCCTGCCGGTGACGGTCCGGCTGCTGGACCCGCCGCTGCACGAGTTCCTGCCGGACATCACCGAGCTGTCCGTACGGGTGGCGCTGGCCGAGGCACGCGGCGACGCCAACGAGAACGACCTGCGGCTGCTGCAGGCCGTGCACCGGTTCCACGAGCAGAACCCGATGCTGGGTCTGCGCGGGGTCCGTCTCGGCCTGGTCATCCCGGGCCTGTTCACCATGCAGGTACGGGCGATCGCCGAGGCCGCGGCGCAGCGTCGGAAGGCCGGCGGTGACCCCCGCGCGGAGATCATGATCCCGCTGGTCGGCACGGTGCAGGAACTGGAGATCATCCGGGACGAGTCGGAGCACGTGCTCGCGGAGGTCTCCGAGGAGACCGGTGTCGAGCTGGAGTGCCTGATCGGCACCATGATCGAGCTGCCCCGGGCGGCGCTGACCGCGGGCCAGATCGCCGGTGCGGCGCAGTTCTTCTCGTTCGGCACCAACGACCTGACCCAGACCGTGTGGGGCTTCTCGCGGGACGACGTGGAGACGGCGTTCTTCTCCGCGTACCTGGAGAAGGGCATCTTCGGCATCTCGCCGTTCGAGACGCTGGACCGCGACGGGGTGGGCCGGATCGTGCGGATCGCCACGGAGGAGGGTCGGGCCGCGCGCAAGGACCTGAAGATCGGCGTCTGCGGGGAGCACGGCGGCGATCCGGACTCCGTGCACTTCTTCCACGAGGTCGGCCTGGACTACGTGTCCTGTTCGCCGTTCCGGGTGCCGGTGGCCCGTCTGGAGGCCGGCCGGGCCGCGTTGGAGACGGCCAGTACCTCCGACAGCCGCTGACCGTCGTTGCCGGGCCGCCCGCGTAGCACGGCGGGTGGCCCGGGCAACGGCCGCTCGGTGCGTCGAGGTCACGCACCCCGTGGCGGTTCGTGGTCCCCCGGCGCTGGAGCCGGGTCCGGTTCGGGGGTCGGGTCCGGTTCGGGGGTCGGGACCGGTTCGGGGGTCGGGTCCGGTCCGGGCGAAACGGTGAGCCGGTGTGCGAGGTCGGCTGCGGTCGGGCGGCGGCCCGGGTCCGTGGCCAGGCAGTCGGCGATGATCCGGCGCAGCGGGCCGTCGCCGACCGCGCCGAGGTTCGGTCGGGCGTCCGGGTGTCGGGCGGTGGCGGCGAAGTAGAGCGTCGCGCCCAGCGAGTAGATGTCACCGGCCGTGGTCGCGACGCCGTCGCGCATCCGTTCCGGGCTGACGTACCCGAGTTCACCGGACGCCGTCGCCGCGTGGACGAACGTCACCGGATGCAGGACCGGCGCGAGTCCCGCCTCCGCCAGCCGCGGGCCGTCGTCGGTCAGGATCACGGTCGCCCCGGTCAGGCCACCGTGCACCAGGTCGGCCCCGTGCAGCGCGTCGAGCGCGGCGGCGAGCCGGGCCGCCAGTTCGGGGACGCCCGACAGGGGGCCCCGCGTACCGACCCACTGCGCCAGCGAGGGTGCGGTGGTGTGGCGGGTCGCCAGCCACGGCGCCGGTGCGTCGGTGTCCGCCGCGACGACAGGCAGGCAGGCCGCCACGGGCGCTCGTCGCGCCGCGGCGACCTGCTGCGCGAACCGGTACCGGAAACCCGCGTCCCGCGCCAGGTGCGGCCACACCAGCCGGACCGTCACGCGGCTTCCGTCGGGTGCGCCGCCCAGGTACACCGGGCCGACCGGGCCCGCGCCCCGCCGCCCGAGCACGCGGTAGGGCCCGATCCGGAGCGGATCGCCAGGCGGCGCGGCCATGGACAGCGGGCCACCCGGAGGATGACCCGGCCGGAAAGGCGTGGCCGGTGGGCCGGGTGATGTCGGCGGGCCTGACGGCGTCGGAGCGGGTGCCGCGGTGGCGAGGGACGGTGCTGGCAGCGTCGGACGTGCGGCGGGTACCGGACGCCGGCCCTGCCGGATCGTGAGGACGTCGCGACGAAGCTCGGCCTCGACGTCGGACGGCAGCGTGAGGGTGCCGTCGGTACGGGTGGAGCGCGCGAGCGCGAGGTCCACCTGGACCCGGTGGAGTCGCGCCAGCCGTCGGTACGCCGCGACGTTCGTGGACAGCAGCGCGCGTAACCGTGCCCTGCGCCGGGCGGTCGGTGTGGCGAGGTCGTCCAGCTCGCCGGGGAGTACCGCACCGGATCCGGTGTCGGACTCGCGCCGGAGTTCGGTCGCGATGGCACGACTCTCGCGGCGGTTTCCCTGTACCGACAACGCGACCACGGCGGCGAACGCCGGCCCCTTGTACGCGAGGATCATCAACGGCAGCGCGACGTAGAGGTAGAGCGTCGGGTTCGCCGGTGTCCACAACCAGCCCTGCAGGGTGACGAGGTCCCACACCAGGTGCGCGGCCAGCGCGGCCGCGAAACCACTGAGCCCACAGCAGATCCGTCGCAGCGGGTCGCGTTGCTGCAGTGCCAGGCCGATGCCGGCGCCGGTCAGCGCGGTGTACGTGGCGTGGCTGACGATCAGCCCGGCGCCCTGGCGGTACCAGTACTGGTAGAGCAGCGCGCCCAGATGGGCGTGCATGTACGAGACGGCCTCGGCGGACTGGAATCCCAGCCCCACGGCGGTGCCGATGACGAGGCCCGCGAGCATGCCGTGCAACCGGCGCGGGAACGCCGCGATCAGCACGAGTACGCCGAGACCCTTGGTGAACTCCTCGACGACCGCGGCGTTGAGGGCATGGGCGGTGCTGGCGGCCAGGCCCGGCAGCAGCGTGCCGGTGATCGCCTCGTGGACGAGTCCTTCGACCAGTTCCGTGATGCCGAGGGCCACCACGGCGCCCCACACCAAGCCCAGCCCGACCAGCCACCAGGCCGGCCGCCGGTTGGTGCGGAACCGTCGGCACGCCCACACGGCCAGCGCGGTGGTCGGCAGCGACAGCAGGTACCCGGTGCCCGCGGTGGCCACGTCCGACAGCCAGATCAGGCCCAGTAGCAGTACCAACAGCCCGCCGCCCACGGCCGCCGGGATGGCCAGACCCCGGTACCGCGCCCGCCGGTCGAGTGTGGACAGATGCACGATCCCGGCCGTGACGGCGACACCCACCCCGACCATGGCCAGCATGCCCAGCAGCAAGGTGTAGACGAGGGAGGTCCTGCCGGCGTCGCCCGGCGCGCCGGCGCCGATGACCGCGACGACCAGGGACACCACCACCATGCCCGCCACGGCCGCGGTGCCGACGGTCAGACCCGTCCGCGAGTACGGGTCGGCCGGCACCGGCCCGACCGGCGCGGACGCGGCGGTCACGGCGTGACCCTGACCACGGCGCGGGCCAGGAGGCGGTCTGCGTGCCCGTCGGGGTCCTGGTGGGTCAGCAGGAACGTGTACCGGGTCGGGTACATGGGTCGCCCGGCCAACGGGATCACCGCCGGCAGGTCCCCGGCCCGGGACCGGTGCAGCGACCGTTCGATGTTGCCGAGACCGCTCGACCAGGTCGCGGTCACCGGGCCGGAGACCGCGGCGAGGTCCTCGTGGTCCAGCACCGCGGCGGGAATCAGGCCGCCCGAGAAGCTGTCTCCCGCCGTGGGGTGCACGGCACCGGTGCGCGGTTGGTACGCGTCGACGCTCACCGACACGGACCGGCCGGCGGGCGGGACCCGCGCCGCGCCGAACAGCAGGACACCGGTGAGGACCACGAGCACCAGCCCGCCGACGATCCCGAAGCCGGCCAGCGGCCATATCGACCAGGCCGGCCTGCGCGTACCCGTTTCGACCACCGAACCCCCTCCGCCGAGTCGTCGCGGTGAGTCAGCGCTGCATGACCAGATGGTACCGTGACGAGCAGTATCACCGGGTTCACGCCGAGCCTGCCGCTCTGCGCCGTAACGGCATGGGAGAGGAGTACGGTGCCGGTCTTCACCGTCCTGGCGTGGGTGCCCGGCGACTGCGGCGGAGTCAGCGACCAGATCACCGACTGCTACGGCAGCCTGCCGGCGAAGGCCATGATCATCGCCGGCATCCTCGCGGTGAGCGGGCTCCTCGCGCACGCCGGTGTGACCGTGGCGCCGGTCCTGCTGGACACCCTCAAGGGACTCTTCCAGCGGCTCGACGCGCCCGCGCCGCCGCCCGCACCGGGAACGGAAGCGCCCACGCTGGGCGCACCGCCACCGCCACCGCCGGCGACGGGCCCACCACCGGGCCAGGCGAGACCGAGCCGGCTTCCGGGCGTCCAACGCCTGCCGAGCGGCAGGATGCCGGCGAACTACAAGTACGCGGGGAAGCTCTACGACGACCCAAGGCGATGGACACCGGCGCTCGCGGCGAAGTACCCGGCCGGTGTCTCGTTCACGCCGGACGGGTTCCCGGACTTCTCGCCGTACGCGATCCGCACGGTGCGGATCGTGCCGACGTTCGACGGCGACCGTACCGACTTCGCCAAGGCCGACCGTGCCGCCGGCCTGACCGGGAGCCGGCCGGAAGGCTACACCTGGCACCATCACCAGGATCGGCAGACCATGCTGTTGGTACCGTCCGAGATCCACGACGCCGTCCGACATGCCGGCGGCGTGGCGATCATGAAGGGCATGAGGTGAGCGCTGACATGGCGGTGGGATACCGACGGCTGGCGGAGCCGGCATCCGACGCCCGGATCGCGGACCTGGAACAGCGGCTCGGCCGGCGGACCCCCGACGCGTACCGCGACTACCTGCGCCGGCACGACGGCGGCTACCTCGAGGACAACAGCCAGGCGGTCAGTACGGTGTTCGGGCTCGGCGCCGAGCTGCCCGGCTACGCGAGCATGTGGTCCCGGCTCGACACCTATGCCGGTCGGGTGCCGGAATGGCTGCTGCCGGTGGCCAACGACGCGTACGGAAACCTCTACTGCCTGTCGCTACGCGACACCGACCACGGTTCCGTGTGGCTCTGGGACCACGAAGAGGAAGCCGACGAGGACGAGCCGCCGACGGAGGACAACCTCACCCGTGTCGCGGAGTCCTGGCCCGGTTTCCTGGACTCGTTGCAGCCGATCGCCGAGTGATCCGGGCCGGTCTGGCCGCCCAGGACGACCGCCGGTAGACGTACCGGATCGCCGGAAACGGTGCCGGACAGGGCTTTCCGCCCGCGAAACGAGCAGGAGCAGGCGGGATGCGCGAGGATGGCGGGCATGCAGCCGATCAACATCGACGCCAAGCTCGCCGTACTGCACGAACACTGGTCGCCGCAGACCGTGGCCAGCGTCAACGACTATGAGATTCGTCTCGCGAAGGTGCAGGGCGAGTACGCCCGGCACCGGCACGAAAACTCCGACGAACTGTTCCTCGTCGTCGACGGCGCGCTCACCATCCGCACCGACGACGGGGAGGTCCAGCTCGCGCCGGGCGAGATGTACGTCGTGCCGCGGGGCACGTACCACCAGCCGTTCGCCGAACGGGAGACGTCGATACTGCTGTTCGAGCCCCGCTCGGTGGTCAGCGCGGGCGACCAGGGCACCCCGTAGGCCCGTGGCCGGGTCCGTACGACGCGGGTCGGTGCGGCCGGCCGGCGGGCGTCGGAGGTACGGCCTAAGGGGCATAATGGGCGAGTATGGTGCGCAAGTCATGCTGACGCCCGTGGTGATACCGGACGACAGGCGCGCGGCCAGCGTGACCGGGACAATCTGCCGCCGGTACGTCCGTTCATCGCCGACGGCCGACGCGCGCCCCGGCCCGTGGCCCGGACACCCGTCCGGCCCGCCGAGGCGAGGGCACGACCACCGTGCGCCGCGCCCGCTGACTGTCGGAGGCTGGAGCGAAGAATGACCGTCAAGGGGCGCGTATCAGCTGCCATCGCCGAGGGCATGGCCGCGGACGTGACGGGGTGGAACCTCGACCGCTTCGGCGATCGGATGACGACCACGTCGCCTCCGTGGGACTACCGGGAACTCGTCGACGGGGCCGTCAGCGCGGCACCCGGCTCGTTGCTCGACATGGGCACCGGCGGTGGTGAATGGCTGGCCGACTGGCTGTCCAGCCGGCGGGACGCCCCCTGTTCGCGGGTGGTGGCGACCGAGTCGTGGCCGGCCAACGTGCCCGTCGCCGCCGGCCGGCTCGCCCCGCTCGGGGTCACGGTGCTGCGCACCGACGGCGCCCTGGACAACGTGGACCAGGGCCCGAGCGACCGGTCCGGGCTGCTGCCCTTCCAGGCCGGGTCGTTCGACGTGGTGATCAACCGGCACGAGTCGTACCGGGCGCGGGAGATCCGCCGGATCCTGCGGCCGGGCGGCCTGTTCGTCACCCAGCAGGTGGTGGCGGGCGAGGAGGACCTGCACCGGCTGCTGGACCTGCCCGTACCGCAGGAGTGCCGCTGGACCCTGCGCTACGCGGTCGACCAGGCCGCCGAGGGTGGACTCACCGTCCTGGACGCCGGTGTCGGCACCGACCTGACCACGTACCACGACGTGGCGCCGCTGGTCTGGTACCTGCGGCAGGTGCCGTGGGCGGTGCCCGGCTTCGACCCGAAGCGCGACGTGGAGCGGCTGCGCGCCGTGCAGGAACGCATCGACCGGTTCGGTCCGGTGCCGGTGCGCCGCTCGTACTTCTGGCTGCGCGCCACCCGCCGGTCCAGCTAGTCCGTGTGTCGAAGTTCCCGGGCGAACGGGTCCGGCGCAGCCCGCCAGTGGGACTTCGCCGCACGCCAGGGGCTGTGTCGACGTCTCCGGCCGGCCAGCGGCTGGCAGGACGCCGGCGGGACGGATGGGGGTGAACGCCACTCATCTGTGCTGGTACCTGACGCCTTGTCGGCCGTGGAACGACAGGTCGCGACGCCGGCCCGCCGTCCTGCAGTCGTCACAGCATCAAACATGGGGTCCGGACCCGATCGACCACGGCTGCCCGTCTGGCCAGGCTGGAAGGGAACCCGACACCCCCTGCCGATGGAGCGAGACTCATGGGCCAGCCCTCCGACCATGGTGGTTTCCACGAGGGCACGACCGGGCCCCGGACGATGGCGGCACCGGTGCACCATGAACCTCGCGAAGCCGGGCATCCTGTCTCCTCTGCCGCCCAGACGATCTCCGACGAGGCGCTGCTGGGTTCCTGTCGCTTTCTCGTCTACGACGAGACCTGGAACGTGGTGGGTCTCGTCGAGGATGTCCACCGGCGGGCGGGCCGGTACCAGCTCGTGATCTTCGTCGTCCTGTCGCGATGGACGGGCCACCGCAGGTCGGTCGTGGACGCTGACGACATCCTCGACTTCGCCCCGGACAGGCGGCAGCTCACCGTCGCGTCGGCGGACCTGTACGCCGGCCGGGTCACGGCTCGATCAGACCTCGACGGATCGCGTAGCGGGTGAGCTCCACCCGGTCGCTCATGCCCAACTTCTCCAGGATGTTGGCTCGGTGCCGGTCCACCGTCTTCACACTGATCGTCAGGTCCGTGGCGATCTGCCGTGACGTACGGGCCTCGGCAATCAGTTTGAGAATCTGCAGCTCCCGGGGCGTCAGCACGTCGACCTCGGCGTCCACGCCACGCCTGAGGTGGTCGCGGACGAGCATGCTCACCGCGGAGGGGTACAGGAACGGTTGGCCCCGGGTAGCGGCCCGGCATGCATCCACGATGTCCTGGTCGGCCCCGGACTTGAGCACGTAACCGGAGGCGCCCACCCGCAGCGCCTCGAAGAGGAACTGCTCGTTGTCGTACATGGACAGCACCAGGGTGCGGACACCGGGACACCGCCGAGACAGCTCGCGGGCAGCCTGCAGGCCGCTCATCCGGGGCATCTTGACGTCGAGAATCGCCAGATCCACCTGCTCCGCGCAGCACTTCTCGACTGCCTCAGCGCCGTCTTCGGCTTCCGCGACGACCGCGAGGTCCGGCTCGCGCTCCAGCATGAGACGCACACCGTAACGAACGACCGCGTGGTCGTCCGCGATCAGCACACGCGTTACGCCGGAGGCATTCATCGGTCTTCGGCCTCACCTCGTGGCAGATCGAGTTGGACGGCGACACCCGACCCGGAGCGACTGTCGATGCTGATCTTCCCGCCCGTCACGAGGGCGCGCTCCCGCATGCCACGCAGCCCACCGTCACGCCCCGACCGCTGTTCGAAGCCTCGGCCGTCGTCCACGACACGTAGTACGACATGTGGATCTTCCACGGTGATGGACATCGCCACCGCCTGGGCGTCGGCGTGGCGGGCCACGTTGGTCAGGCTCTCCTGGGCGATGCGGTACATCGCGAGTTCCGCGTCCGGACCGAGCCCCAGTTCATCGCTGGTGAAATAGCAGTTGACCTCGATGCCGGACCGTTCGGAGAAACCCCGCGCGAGTGACACGAGGGAACTGGTCAACCCGAGATGTTCGAGCAGTTCGGGTCTGAGTTCGCGTGCGATCCGGTGTACCTCCCCCATCGTGGATCGGACCACCTCCTGCGCCTGCAGGAGTTCCTGCCTACTTGCCGTGGGGACGCTTCCGGATAGTCTCCCGAGCGACATCAGTACAACGGTCAATGCCTGGCCGACCTCGTCGTGCAGCTCGTTGGCGACCCGGCCGCGTTCCGACTCCTGGGCCGCGACCGCACGCTGCCCGCTCTGCCGCCGCTCCTGCTCCAGCCGGTCGAGCATCTCGTTGAACGCGCGCACCAGCCCCGCCACCTCGCCTGGTCCCCGTTCCGGGAGCGAACTCTCGGGCCGAAGAACGTCGATCCTGCGCATTCGCTCAGTCAACTGCTCCAGTGGACGGAATGTCGGACGCAGCAGTACGAGGTTCAGCACCATCAGGCCCAGCAGACCCGTCGCCAGGACAACGCCGTGGGCGACCGATCGCGGTACCCCCACCGTGATCGGCGAGGCCCCCAGCACGAGTACGCCCGTGACCAGGACGGCCGCGTTCGTCAGAAAGACCCGCCAGTACAGAGACATCGGATTCGGCTCTCCGCGCCACCTATGTGCGACTTCGTCCCCGGCATATCCGCATGATCAAGGGCACGCTCGACGGGAACGCCTCACCCGTCCACGCTAGCCCGCTCGGTCCTGGCGGTTCGGTCGACGCGGGACCCGTGCCCTCGGTGGGTGAGCGGACGGGTGGAAGGCCGCTCGGCGCCGTCCTTGCCAGGACCGTACGCGGGCACGCCTTCCCCCCAGTCAGCGTGGCCTTGCGGAACTTCCACCCGTCCCTCCAGTGGGGTCCTCGGTGTTGCGTCGACATCTGCCAGTCTCACAGCGCCGACACGGCACGGCCATCCGTGCAAGACCTGATATCCGGCTGACGCAACACCCATGCCCGGGCAGCGGATACGTAGTCCGTGAGGCCGATCCGTCGACCTGTCACCATCACGGCCGGCTCGCCCGCGGGTCGTGTTCCTGACCCTTTGGACAGAACGGTCAGCCGACGCCGAGCATTCGCAGGGTCGCCGTGACGGCCACCGCTACGCCCACCACCACCAGGAACGGCGCCCGCAGCAGCAACGCCAGCGCGGCGGCGGCGAGGCCGGCCAGGCGCGCGTCCAGTACCAACCGGCCGCTCGGCGACGCGAGTACCTCGACCGCGGTCAGCGCGGCCAGCAGCGCGACCGGCACCAACGCGGTGAACCGCCGGACCAGAGGACGGTCCAGCAGGCCGGACGGGACCGACATGCCGAGGACCTTCCAGCCGAAACAGCCCAGCGCGGTCAGCAGTACCGCGATCCACACCAGCATGTCCCGGCTCATCGGTCCTCCTTTCCCCGCCGCACCAGCAGCACCAGCGGAACGGCCAGTACCGCCAGCAGGATCGGTACTCCGGACGGCAGCAGGGGACTGGTGCCCAGCGCGATGAGTACCGCCAGCACGGCCACCACCCGCTGTGCCCGGCCGCCCCGCAGCTGCGGTACCAGCAGGGCCAGGAAGGCGGCCGGGCCGGCGACGTCCAGCCCGTACCGGGTCGGGTCGCCCAGCGCCGTCGCGCCGAGCGCACCGGCCAGCGTCGTGGCGTTCCACAGTACGAAGAGGCTGACGGCCGTGACGCTGAAGCCGAGCCGGGCCGACGGGCGGTCCCGCTGTGCGAGCGTCACCACCGTCGTCTCGTCGATCACGAAGTGCGCCGCACCGAGCCGGGCCGGGCGGCTCAACCCCAGGACCGGTCCGAGCCGCAGGCCGTACAGGCTGCTCCGGGAGCCGAGCAGGACCGCGCCGACCACGCCGAACAGCGGGTTCCCGCCGCCGGCGACCGCGCCGACCAGCGCGTACTGGGAGGCGCCGGTGAACGCGAGCAGGCTCAGCGCGCACGCCTGCGCGACGGTGAGGCCGCCGGCCACGGCGGTGCCGCCGAACGCGACCCCGGACACGCCGACCGCGATGCCGACCCCGAGCGCGTCGCGTACCACCGCCCGGCGGTCCCGGGTCCGTGTCTCCGTCTGCACACCGCCACGCTAGGCCCTGCGTCCGGATGGCTTCCTGTGCATTCCTGCGGCACGGGACGCGGCCTGCTCGTCGGTGAGGTCCCGGTACGCGCCGCGGGTGGGCGCGCGGCGCGTACCGGCTGCGTCGGTCCGTGGCCGCTCCGGGGCCGATGGACCGACACGTCTGTGCGCCGGCGGCGCCGGATCAGGCGGCGGTGACCGCGATGAGGTTGCCGCCGAGCAGCCAGGACCACCGGTTCTCGACGGACTCCAGGTCCCGCGGGCGCACCATCTGGCGTGGGTCGGTGGCCTTGAGGATCAGCGGGCCGTGCCCGGGCAGGACGAACACCCAGCCGACCACCTCGGCCGGTTCACCCTCGGTCTCGTCACCCTCGTCGTACAGCGCGAGCGTCAGCGGAATCTCCGGCACCGCAACGCTTCCCAGATAGTCGATCAGGCGTTGCGGTGAGTCGGCGAGCAGTTCGTCGAGTGTCGGTTCCGACATCGTTCCCCTCCGTTGGCGAGGGCGGCGCGGACCGGCGTCGACAACGCGGATGCCCCGCACGCGTGCGGCGTGGTAGACAGTCCACGTCGGCCCGCCGGTGCCCCGCACCGCCTGGGTCTGACCTCGACCGGAGCGGGTACTGGGCCCAACCACCACCCGCTCCGGTCTCTTCCTTTTCGCGCCGGCTACGCCGACCGCCCGTTTTCTCCTCCACCGAGCGTGACGACCGTTGCGCGCTTCGCCAGCATGGCGTACTTTGATCCACAACGCAAGCCTTGCGTGAACGTTGTTCGGCGGAACGAGTTTTATGCAGGGCTATGTTTTTGACATTGCCTGATGGAGGACAAAAATGGCGCGTGTAACCCCTCTCGTGAAGGCCGCGAGGTCGAAGCAGGCCGACAACCCGACGCCGGCGGGCAAGCCCGCTCGACAGGAACCAGGTCTGCGGACGCAGTGGTTGGCGACCGAGCTGCGGTCACTACGGGAGAACGCGGGCCTGAGCCTCGCGGACGTCGGCGCGTACATCCAGCGCGACCAGTCCACGATCAGCCGCATGGAGAAGGCCATCATTCCGATCCGGGTGCCCGATGTGTTGGCGTACCTGGATCTCGCGCGGGTCGACGACACCAACAAGCGCGAGATGCTCAAGCAGCTCGCGCACGAGATCTGGCGCAACGGTTGGTGGGACGGCTACGCGGGCGACGCCGCCGCCGTCCTGATCGACCGCCTCTGGGTCGAGTCCCGCACCCAGCGGATCAAGACGTACCAGATGCTCATCCCTGGCCTGCTCCAGACCCGCGACCATGCCGAAGCAGTCATGCGCGCGGTCAACCCCGAGGTTCCCGACGCGACGATCGAACGGTGGCTCCAACTCCGCATGGAACAGCAGCAGGTGCTTGACGCCAAAGACTCACTCGCCTTGCACGCCATCCTTGACGAGGCAGTCCTTCACCGGCCAGTGGGGAAGCCGGCCGTCCACCGTGCGCAACTGGAGCATCTGCTGGAGATGTCAGCTTCTCCCACCATGGAGATCCGAATCCTGCCCGCATCGACAGGGGCTCACGCCGGCATGGTGGGCGGCTTCGAGCTGATGGAACTCGTCGAACCGTTCCCGGCGGTCGGGTACGTGGAGACACAGGTGGGATCGATCTTCGTCGAAGGGGAGAAGGTTGACCGGCTGCGGGCCGCATACGATGATCTAAGTGCGGCGGCCTTCGATGTCCGTCGATCCGTCGCGATGATCAAGTCGGTGCTCGAAGACCTGGAGTGACGCGCTATGGCGGCAGGCGACCTGTTCACGGCGGCGGAGCTGGCGGCGGTCGCCTGGCGCACGAGTACTCGCAGCGGCAGCGCTGGCGGCGGCAACTGTGTCGAGGTCGGCGTGATGTGGCGCACGAGCACCCGCAGCGCCAACGGTGGCGGCGGCAACTGCGTCGAGGTCGGGACCGCGGACGGGTCGCGGGTGCTGGTCCGCGACAGCAAGGACCGCGACGGCGCGGTGCTGTCCTTCTCCCCGGCCGCCTGGTCGGGCTTCACGACCTCCCTCGCCGCCACCGACTGACTCCGCCCGCACCTGACCCGGCCCCACGCCGGCCGCGGATCCGTACGTCGTGCGGCGTGCCCTCCCGCGTTGGGCATGGGGACGATCGGCGCCGGTACATTACGGGCAAATGCATATCTGGGCGTCGACCAGATTGGCATTTTCCCGTTTTCTACGTTTCGTAAAACGTAGAAAACGGGAAAATGACCTCGGGGGGAGTGGCGCCGCGGAGCCCGCGAGGTCCGACGTGCGCACGAGGCTCACCCACCGAACCGGCACCCCGGTACGGCCCGAGACAGCCTGGGCATCGGAGTCCGGCCCGTTCGGTCGTCACCGTGCCGGGACGGCCGCGCCCGCCGGTGGCGCGGTTCCGTGGCCGGCCAGCTGCGACCCGGATACCCGGCTCCGGCTCGTCTGGTCGCCACGGTTCGGTGGCCGGCCACCCGACGGCAACGGTTGAGGCACCGGATGGACCGGTCACGTCGGTACTCTGGCGGTGATGACCGAGGTCGAGAGCGGGGCGGCACCCGGCGGGGCGGCCGATCGGGACTACGGCCCGCACGCGGTGGAGCGGTACGCGGACGAGCCGCCCAAGGACACCGACGCGCGGCGCAGCGCGTTCGCCCGGGACCGTGCCCGGATCCTGCACTGTGCCGCGTTCCGCCGGCTGGCCGCGAAGACGCAGGTGTACACGGCGGGCGCGGACGACTTCCCGCGCACCCGGCTGACACATTCGCTTGAGGTCGCGCAACTCGCCCGGGAGATGGGTGACCGGCTGGGCTGCGACGCCGACGTGGTGGACTCCGCCGGCCTCGCGCACGACCTGGGGCACCCGCCGTTCGGGCACAACGGCGAGGACGCACTGCACGAGATCGCGCGGAACTGCGGCGGTTTCGAGGGCAACGCGCAGACCCTCCGGGTACTGGTCCGGCTGGAGGCCAAGGTGGTCGGCCCGGACGGTGCCAGTCACGGCCTGAACCTGACCCGCGCCACCCTCGACGCGTCCTGCAAGTACCCGTGGCCCCGGGGCGAGGGCCGCAAGTTCGGCGTGTACCCCGACGACCGGGCCGTCTTCGACTGGGTACGCGACGGCGCCCCCGAACGGCGGCGCTGCCTGGAGGCTCAGGTGATGGACTGGGCGGACGACGTGGCGTACTCGGTGCACGACATCGAGGACGGCGTGTACGCCGGCTACCTGCGCGCCAGGACGCTGGCCGACGCCGACGAGCGCGCCGCGCTCTGCGAACTCGTCGCCGAGCACTACTCCACCGAGTCGGCCACCGACCTGCGCGGTGTCCTCGCCGAGCTGCTGACCGACCCGCTGGTGCTGCCGCTGGCCCGGTACGACGGCGGGCACCGGGCCATGGTCGTGCTCAAGCAGGCCGCGTCGGCGCTCACCGGCCGGTTCGTCAACGCGGCGGTGCGCGCCACCCAGGCCCGACACGGCGACGGGCCACTGCGCCGGTACGCGGCGGACCTCGTGGTGCCCCGGCGTACCCGGGCCGAGTGCGCGCTGCTGAAGGGGATGGCCTGGCGGTACATCCTGGCCCGGTCCGGCGCCGAGTCCCGGTACGCCCGGCAGCGGGAACTGCTGCGCGAACTGGTGCACGTGCTGACGCTGCGGGCGCCGGACGTGCTGGACCCGCTGTACGCGCCGCTCTGGCGGGCCGCACCCGACGACCCGGCCCGGCTGCGGGTGGTGATCGACCAGGTCGCCAGCCTCACCGACACGTCGGCCCTCACCTGGCACCACCGCCTCCGGACCTGAGGGTTTTGCGCGTTGCGGTTGTCCGGACGCGTCGTTGAGGGCAGTCTGTCCGCATGACGGAACCACGCGATGTGGACAGTGAATCCGAACGGGACGAGGCGATGCGGGTCGGGCGCGGCTCCGCCGACGCGACGCCGGAGACGTTCGTGATCGTGGGTGCCGGCCTCGCCGGCGCGAAGGCCGCCGAGACGCTGCGCGACGAGGGTTTCGCGGGCCGGATCGTGCTGATCGGGGACGAGGAGGAGCGACCGTACGAGCGGCCGCCCCTGTCGAAGGGGTACCTCACCGGCTCCGACCCGCGCGACGGCGCCTTCGTGCACGACGCCGACTGGTACGCGGGGCACGACGTCGAGCTGCGCAGCGGAGTACGGGCCACGATGCTCGACACCGCGGCGCACACCGTCACCCTCGACGGCTACGAGCAGCTGCGCTACGACCAGCTGCTGCTCGCCACCGGCTCCCGGGTGAAGCAGCTGCCCGTGCCCGGTGCGAAGCCGCCGGTCGTACGGTACCTGCGCACCCTCGACGACGCCGACGATCTGCTGGAGTTGTACCGGGCGGCCGGCACCGGCGGGCGCGCCGTCGTGATCGGCGCCGGCTGGATCGGCCTGGAGACGGCGGCCGCGGCCGTCGCGCACGGCCTGTCGGTGACGGTCGTGGAGCCGGAGAGCGTGCCGCTGCGGCACGTACTGGGCGACGAGGTGGGCCGGTTCTTCGCCGAGCTGCACGCCGCGCACGGGGTGGACTTCCGGTTCGGCACGGGCGTCGTGGAGGTCAGGCCCGCGCAGGGCACGGCGGCCACCGGTACCCCGCGCACGGTCGTGCTGTCCGACGGCGCCGAACTTCCCGCGGACGTGGTGGTGATCGGCGTCGGTGTGACCCCGGCGGTCGAACTGGCCGAGGCGGGCGGCCTGGCCGTGGACAACGGCGTGGTCACCGACGAGTACCTGCGCACCTCAGCGCAGGACGTCTACGCGTGCGGCGACGTGGCGGCGTCGCTGCGTCCCTGGCTGGGCACCCGGGTCCGGGTGGAGCACTGGGCCAACGCGCTGGACGGCGGTCCCGCGGCGGCACGGTCCATGATGGGCCGCCGGGAACCGTACGACCCGGTGCCGTTCTTCTTCTCCGACCAGTACGACGTGGGCCTGGAGTACGCGGGCCACGTGGGCGACGCGAGCAGCCCCGGCGCGTTCGACGAGGTGGTGTACCGGGGTGACGTGTCGTCCCGCGAGTTCATCGCGTTCTGGCTGCGCGGCGGTCGGGTGCTGGCCGGCATGAACGTCAACGTCTGGGACGTCAACGAGCACATCCAGGCGCTGGTCCGGTCCGGCCAGCAGGTCAACGCGGCGGCGCTGGCCGACCCGGACGTACCGCTGGAGTCCCTGGCGCCCAACGCCTGAGCGTGTCGGCGGGACCGGTGCCCCCGTGGCACCGGTCCCGTACGGTCAGCCCTTCACGCACACCACCTGCTTGAGGTGGTGCACGATCTCGACCAGGTCGGCCTGCTCGGCCATGACGGTCTCCAGGTCCTTGTAGGCGCCCGGGATCTCGTCGACCACACCGGCGTCCTTGCGGCATTCGACACCGGCGGTCTGCGCGGCGAGGTCCGCCACCGTGAAGGTCTTCTTCGCCTTCGTCCGGCTCATCCGCCGGCCCGCGCCGTGCGACGCCGAGCAGTACGCCTGCGGGTTGCCGAGACCGCGCACGATGTACGAACCGGTGCCCATGGAGCCGGGGATGATGCCGAGGTCTCCGTTGCCCGCCCGGATCGCGCCCTTGCGGGTGACCAGCAGCTCCACCCCGTCGTACGTCTCCTCCGCGACGTAGTTGTGGTGGCACGAGATCGCCGTGTCGAACTTCGCCCGCTTCAGCTGCGACCTGACCGCGCGGCACACCAGCTTCAGCATGACCTCCCGGTTGCGCCGGGCGTAGTCCTGCGCCCAGAACAGGTCCCGGCGGTACGCGTCCATCTCCGGCGTGCCGGCGAGGAACACCGCGAGGTCCCGGTCCGGCAGGCCGGCGTTGTGCGGCAGGTGCCGCGCCACGCCCATGTGCCGCTCGGCGAGTTCCTTGCCGATGTTGCGCGAGCCGGAGTGCAGCATCACCCAGACCCGCCCGTCGTCGGCGCCGCCGACCTCCGTGCACACCTCGATGAAGTGGTTGCCCCCGCCGAGGCTGCCGAGCTGCTTGCGGGCCCGGCCCTCCAGCTGCCGTACCTTCGGGTGCAGGTCGTTGAACGCGGACCAGAAGCCGTCCCAGTCCGCTGTCTTCATCCCCCAGATCCGGCGCGGGTCGACCGGGTCGTCGTGCGAGTGGAACCCGACCGGTACGGCCTCCTCGATCGCGGTGCGCAGCGCGGCCAGGTCGTCGGGCAGGTCCGCGACGGTCAGCGAGGTCCGCACCGCGGACATGCCGCAGCCGATGTCCACGCCGACGGCGGCGGGTGCCACGGCCTGGCGCATCGCGATCACCGAACCGACGGTCGCACCCTTGCCGAGGTGGACGTCGGGCATGACGGCCACGCCGTGCACCCAGGGCAGCGAACCGATGTTGCGCAGCTGGCTCAGCGCCTGCGACTCGACGGTGGACGGATCCGTCCACACCTTGACCGGCGCCCGGGTACCGGGCAGCAGCGTGTAACTCATCAGTACTCCAGATGAAGCGTCGCGTGTGGACACGCGCGGGACGGTACGACCGGGTGGCCGCCGTCAGGGTCGTTGCCCGGCGCAAGTGGCCGGGCGGCACGGAGCGGGTCGGGGCCTTGGCCAGGTCTCGCGTCGCGTTCACGCTCGCGTGGGCCGGGTACGGGCCGCTCGACTCCCGCGGAGCCGGGTCAGCGCCCGGTGTGGGCTCTCCGGCCGGAACAGGGGCGAGGGCGTCTCGCCGAGCGGGTCTGCCTTCGTCGCACCGTCGCCTCCTTCGGCCCGTCGCGGCGACGCGGGATGCGTCGCGCGGTTCGGACGCGATTCTGGCACGCCCGCGTCCGGGTCACCAGTCATTACCCCGATTGGTTCGTACCGGCGTGCTACTTGTGCCGTCGGCCGGCTCGGAGTTGGTGGAGGTTCGGGTTGACGACGGGTCACCTCGGCGTTAATAGTAAACATGTGCGTACCAAATCTACGGAGCCCATGCCGCCGCGCGTGTCCCGGTGGCGGATCGTCGCGCTGTTCGCCCCGTACCGGTGGCGGCTCGGCGGCCTGCTCGGACTGGTCGTGGTGCAGGCCGCCGTCGGGGTGACCGCGCCGTTCCTGCTGCGCGGCATCGTCGACGACGCGATCCCACGGCACGACACGCCGCTGCTGACCCTGCTGGCCGCCGGCATGCTCGCCTCCGCCGCCGGTACCGCAGCGCTGTCCGTGCTGACCAATCGGGAGTCCACAGTGGTCGGCCAACGGGTCATGCACGACCTCCGGCTGGGTGTACACGACCACCTGCAGCGCATGTCCCTGGCGTTCCACACGCACACCCGGTCCGGCGAGACGATCTCCCGGATCACCAACGACATCGGTGGCGTGGACACCGTGCTGACCACCACGGCCACCGGCCTCGTGCAGAGCGCCACCACCGCGCTCGCCGTCGTCGTCGCGCTGCTGGTACTGGACTGGCGACTGGCCGTGGTCGCGCTGCTCGTCGTGCCCGCCGTGCTGCTGCTCACCCCACGGCTGGGCCGGCGCCGCCGCCGGGCGGTCGCCGGCCGACAGCACCGGATGGCCCGGCTGACCGCCCTCATCAGCGAATCCCTGTCCGTGTCCGGCATCCTGCTGACCCGCACCCTCGGCAACCCCGGCGAACTGCGCCGCAGGTTCACCGACGAGTCACGGGAGGTGTCCCGGCTGGAGGTCACCGCGGCGATGATCGGCCGGTGGTCCACCGCGTCCCGCCGGGCCAGCCTCGTCGCGGTACCCGCCATCGTGTACTGGCTGGCCGGCATGGAGCTGGCGCACGGCGCCGGCCACCAGCTCAGCCTCGGCACGATCGTGGCGTTCACCAGCATGCTCAACCGGCTCGTCGCGCCGCTGGCCGCGATGCAGTCGATCGGCCAGGGACTGTCCACGTCGTTCGCCCTGTTCGACCGGATCTTCGAGGTACTGGACCTGCCCGTCGCCATCGCCGACCGTCCCGGCGCCCCGGACCTGGTCGTACGCGGCGGCGAGGTCACCCTGACCGGAGTGTCGTTCCGCTACGGCGACGGGGAGGACTGGGCGCTGCGTGACGTCCACCTGACCATCCCGGCCGGCAGCTCGGTCGCCGTGGTCGGGGCCAGCGGATCGGGCAAGACCACCCTGGCCTACCTGCTGTCCCGGCTCTACGAGCCGCAGGACGGACACATCCGGGTCGACGGCGCGGACGTCCGGGACGTGACCATGGCCTCCCTCGCCCGCACGGTCGGACTCGTCACGCAGGACACGTACCTGTTCCACGCCACCGTCGCGGACAACCTGCGGTTCGCCGCGCCGACCGCCACCGACGCCGACCTGGTCGCCGCGTGCACCCGGGCCCGCGTGCACGACGCGATCGCCGAACTGCCCGACGGGTACGACACGGTCGTGGGGGAGCGGGGCTTCCGGTTCTCCGGCGGGGAACGGCAACGCCTGGCCATCGCGCGGATGCTGCTGCGGGACCCGCCCGTACTGATCCTCGACGAGGCGACCAGCGCGCTCGACACCCGGACCGAACGTGCGGTGCGGGACGCGCTCGGCGCGCTGAGCGCCGGGCGTACCACGATCGCGATCTCGCACCGACTGTCCACCGTGCGCACCGCGGACCGGATCGTCGTACTGGACGCCGGCCGGATCGTCGAACAGGGCACGCACCGGCAGCTTCTGGACAGTTCGGGTCGCTACGCGCAACTGCTGCGGACCCGTTAGGGTGCCCCCATGTCGACTGATCGGGCCGTGGCCGGGCAGCCGGACGCGGCCACGGTCGACGCGGCCGGCCGGGTGCTGCTCGGCGTCTCCCGGCTGGGCAGCCGGATGCGGGCGCAGCGACCGCGCGACGACCGGGTCAGCCTGGCGATGCTCGGCGTGCTGCTCCGCCTCGCGTACCGGCCGGCCATGACGCCCGGCGAACTCGCCGAATCGGCCAACGTGCAGCCCCAGTCGATGACCCGGGTGCTGGCCCGGTTGGTGGACCGCGGACTGGTCGAACGGCGGGTCAACCCGGACGACGCACGCGGTGTCCTCATCTCGCTCAACGACCGAGGACGTGCCACGCTGGAGGCGGACGCCGCGATCCGGCGCGGCTGGCTGGCGGCGGCGATGGCCGCCGAGCTGACCGAGGCGGAACGGGACGTGCTGCGGGTCGCCGGCACCCTGATGAACCAGCTGGCCGACTGGGACGGCACGCCGGCGTAGGGCGCGTGGCGGGCCGGCGTTGTGCGCGTGGCGCCGACGTTGTGCGGGTGGCGGGCCGGTGGCGGACCCGCCGTGGCAGGCGAGCGTGCGGCGGCGTCCGGGCGGGAAACCCCTTCCG
>JBAUUM010000548.1:0-3013 GCA_049582705.1 Actinocatenispora sp. | reverse complement strand
GGCATGGCAGGCTTGGCCGGGTGAGCCGACCCTTGCTGCTCGTGGACGCCGCCAGCCTGTACTTCCGGGCCTTCCACGGCATACCGACCTCGATGACCGCGCCGGACGGGACCCCGGTCAACGCGGTCCGCGGCATGCTCGACATGCTCGCCTCCCTGATCCGAACCCGCCGACCGGACCGCATGGTGTGCTGCCTGGACGCCGACTGGCGGCCCGCGTGGCGGGTCGAGCTGATCGGCTCGTACAAGGCGCACCGGGTCGCCCCGGCCGGCGGCGAGGAGGTCCCGGACGAGCTCGGACCGCAGGTGCCGGTGATCCTGGACGCGCTCGCCGCCGTCGGCATCACCGCGGTCGGTGCCCCCGGCTACGAGGCCGACGACGTGATCGGCGCCCTGGCGGCGCGCGAGCCCGGTCCGGTCGAGGTGGCCACCGGCGACCGGGACCTGTTCCAGGTCATCGACGACGACAAGCCCGTCCGGGTGCTGTACTGCGGGCGCGGGGTGGCCAAGCTCGAGGTGTACGACGACGCGGCGCTGCGGGCGAAGTACGGCGTGGCGGCGGCGAGTTACGTCGACTTCGCCGTGCTGCGCGGTGACCCGTCCGACGGGCTGCCCGGCGTGTCGGGCATCGGGGAGAAGACCGCGGCTGCGCTGCTGGCCACGCACGGGGACCTCGCGGGCCTGATGTCGGCGGTCGACGACACCGCGGGCGGCCTGCGCCCGGCCCAGTCGCGACGGTTGGCCGAGGCCCGTGACTACCTGGCGGCCGCGCCCACCGTGGTACGGGTCGCCACCGACGCACCGGTGCCGGCGCTGGACACCACGCTGCCGGTGGAGCCCGCCGAGCCGGACACGGTCATGACCATGGCCGAACGCTGGAACCTGGCGAGCCCGTTCACCCGGCTCACCGACGCTCTCACCGAGGTACGGGACGGCTCCTGACCCCTCTCGCCCGGCAGGCGACCGCATGCCACCGCGCGCGTACCCTGCGGCGTACCGCCGTCGTCGCAGGAAGGTGCCGCATGTCCAACACCACGCCGCCCGCCCCGCAGCGTCCGCTCGCGATCTTCGGGACCGACGAACTGATCACCGACGCCGAGCGGGACATCCGCGACACGGTGCGCCGGTTCGTGGCGGACCGGATCCGGCCGCACCTCGCCGGATGGTTCGAGGCCGGTCAGCTGCCGGCCCGCGACCTGGCCCGGGAACTCGGCGAGCTGGGCGTGCTGGGTATGCACCTGCAGGGGTACGGCTGCGCCGGCACCAGCGCGGTCAGCTACGGACTCGCGTGCGCCGAACTGGAGGCCGCCGACTCCGGGCTGCGCAGCCTGGTGTCGGTACAGGGCTCGCTGGCGATGTACGCGATCCACCGGTACGGCTCGGAGGAGCAGCGCGCGGCGTGGCTGCCGGACATGGCCGCCGGCCGGGCCGTGGGGTG
The DNA here is from genome assembly GCA_049582705.1 of Actinocatenispora sp. Lineage (GTDB taxonomy): Bacteria > Actinomycetota > Actinomycetes > Mycobacteriales > Micromonosporaceae > Actinocatenispora. The sequence goes on along the minus strand of JBAUUM010000548.1, from coordinate 1,576 downwards.
TTTCGGGCTGACCGAGCCGGACTTCGGTTCCAACCCGGCCGGGATGCGCACCAGCGCCCGCCGCGACGGCTCGGACTGGATCCTCAACGGTTCGAAGATGTGGATCACGAACGGTTCCATCGCCGACGTGGCCGTGGTGTGGGCGCGCGCCGAGGACGGTGTCCGCGGCTTCGTGGTCCCGCGCGACACGCCCGGCTTCAGCACCCGGGAGATCACCGGCAAGCTGTCCCTGCGGGCCTCGGTCACCAGCGAACTGGTCTGCCAGGACGTGCGGCTGCCGGCCGGGGCGATGCTGCCGGAGGCCCGTGGCCTGGCCGGGCCGCTGGGCTGTCTGGACGAGGCCCGCTTCGGGATCATCTTCGGCGCGACCGGCGCGGCCCGCGACTGCGTCGAGTCCACCCTGGACTACGCGCTGCAGCGCGAACAGTTCGGTCGCCCGATCGCCGGCTTCCAGCTCACCCAGGCGAAGCTGGTCGACATGAGCCTGGAACTCGGCAAGGCGACGCTCCTGGCGCTGCACCTGGGGCGTATCAAGGACGCCGGTACGTTGCGCACCGAGCAGATCAGCGCCGGCAAGCTCAACAACGTGCGGGAGGCGTTGGCCATCGCGCGGGAGTGCCGGACCATCCTCGGCGCGGCCGGAATCACGCTCGACTACCCGGCCCTGCGCCACGCGAACAACCTGGAGTCCGTCCTCACCTACGAGGGCACGAGCGAGGTGCACACACTGGTGCTCGGGCAGGCGCTGACAGGACTGCCGGCGTTCCGCTGACCACCGACCCGCCAGGTCGGCACCGAGGCGCCCGACGACCTGCACGACCGGGTACCGGCCCTGGTGTTCTGGCGGACGCCGAACCCGCCGACCGCCGACTACTTGGACGACGAGATCGAGGGGCACGACGCCTACAAGGCCGGGACCCTCAAACACCTGTATGCCTACTGGAAGGAATACAAGCGATACCCGTACCCACCGCCCTACTGGAGCCAGCCGCCCGGCAGGTAGAACGAGATCGCCGCCCCTGATGTTGCGGTACATGAGGTTGATGACGACCGACCCGCAGGGCGCTACCGGGCCGTCACAGCATGTCCGCGCGACGTGTGCCCGGACACCTGCTCGGCTCGGCTCTCCTCCGGGCGGGCCCGCGCGCTGCCCGACCAACACACGACCCTCGCACGACCGGGCCTCGCTTCCGACTTGATCGGCTTCATCGTCTGCGCCCGTTTCCTTGCCGACCGGACATGACCCTGAGCTTGTTGAGAAACGACTGCAAGACGTGGCTCCATGAGCCATGCACCGCCAAGCCCGTGGGGCGCATGACCTTCACGTCCGGAAGTGAAGGTGGCCCTGTAGGGCATGCCGCTCGCCTGCATGCAAGCCCGTACGGGCCCATTCAGTTCGAACCACCGGAGATAGTCCGCAGCCTCGTGCTGGCGGCCGTTCCCTTCCACTTGACCAGCCAGCACGTCGGCCAGCTTCTGATAAGAGCGAAGATCTGCTGGGCCACTGAAACTTGTCGGCTTGCCGCTCGCCGCCACGAATGCGAAATTTGCTACCAAGAGGGTCGTGCCTGTTACC
>JBAUUM010000547.1:0-1701 GCA_049582705.1 Actinocatenispora sp. | reverse complement strand
GCTACGGCCTGGCGGACGATCTCGTCGCCCGGTGCGAGAACGACTCCGCGGACGGCCGGCGCGCGGCGACCGCCCTGCTCGACCTCTCCGCCGCGCCGACCGCCCTGGTCTGCGTCAGCGACGTGATCGCGCTGGGCTGCCTGTCCGAGCTCGCCGTGCGCGGGCTGCGCCCCGGGCGCGACGTGGCGGTCGCCGGCTTCGACGACGCGCCGTTCGCCGCCCTCCCGGGCATCGATCTGACCAGCGTGCAACAGCCCATCGAACACGCGGGCGCGGACGTGGTGCGCCTGCTGGTGAACGCGCTGGCCGGCAACACCACCGAGAAGAAACACATCCTGCTGGCACCGTCACTACGGGTCCGGTCCAGCACGATCCTTTCTGGTGACCCGAACTCTCCCCGAGGGACGCACACATCATGAAGGCAACCAGACTGCTGGTCACCGCCGCGGTCGCGGTGGTACTGCTGCCCGGCTGCGGCAGCAGCTACGGCGACGACAAGGGCGGCGGCACCTCGTCGGCGCCGATCCGGATCATGTTCGGCTCGTCCGGCGAGGCGGAGACCGGAGCGGTCAAGAAGGCCGCCGCGGTGTGGCAGAAGAAGACCGGCCACAAGGTGCAGGTGGTCCCGGCGCAGAACCTGGCCCAGCAGCTCACCCAGGGCTTCGCGGGCGGCAACCCGCCGGACGTGTTCTACACCGACCCCACGGTGCTCCAGCAGTACGCCGACGGTGGCTCGCTCTACCCGTACGGTGACCAGCTGCCGAAGTCCACAGTGGACGACTTCTACCCGGCGCTGCGGCAGGCCGACACGTACAAGGGCAAGCTGTACTGCGCACCGAAGGACCTGGACACCCACGAGCTGGTGATCAACACCGACCTGTGGAAGGCGGCGGGGCTCACCGAGGCCGACTACCCGAAGACGTGGGACGACCTGACCAGGGTCGCGACCAAGCTGACCAACGGCAAGCACGTCGGCCTGACCGTCGGCGGCGACCACAACACGGTCGGCACGTTCATGCTGGGCGCCGGTGGGTGGTTCGTCAACAAGGACAACAGCAAGGTCACCGCCAACTCGCCGGAGAACCTGAAGGCGCTGAACTACCTGCGCGACAACATGAAGAAGAAGATCTTCGCGACGCCGAAGAGCATCAACGCGCAGAACCCGGGCGAGGCGTTCGGCAAGGGCCGCGCCGCGATGGACGTGGACGGCGGCTGGATCATCGGTCAGCTGTCCGCCGACTACCCGGACGTGCACTGGACCGCGGTACCGATGCCGGCCGGCCCCGCGGGTCAGGCCACGACGGTGTTCACCAACTGCTGGGGCATCGCGGCCAAGAGCCCGAACCGCAAGGCCGCGGTCGACCTGGTCAAGACGCTGACCTCGGTGCCGCAGCAGAAGAACTTCATGACCGCGTTCGGCGCCACCCCGTCGCGGCAGAGCCTCGCCGACTGGACCGTGCAGGCCAACCCGAAGAAGGACGCGTTCGTGCGGGGCGCCAAGTACGCCCGCGGTGTCGTGTCGATCCCGGGGTTCTCGTCCGTGCTGGCCGACTTCGACACCCAGCTGGAGAAGTTGTTCACCGGGGGAACCAACGCCAAGGACGCGCTCGACTCGTTGCAGCGCAACGGTGACGACGCGCTGAAGCAGAAGTAGGTCAGGCCCGTGGCAGTCTCGCAGCAGCTGCCCGCCTCGCCGGTCGG
>JBAUUM010000546.1:0-24578 GCA_049582705.1 Actinocatenispora sp. | reverse complement strand
CAACCGAACAGCGCCGCCACCGCGTCGCACGCGTCCGGGTGCTCGGCCAGCAGCTCGAAGACAGGCCCGTGCGCCGCCGACCTCGTCGCCGCCGGCGACGACGACCCGGGCGGCGTCGACCGTGTCTCCCACGGCGGCACCCACGAGTCCACGGCGGCCAACCCCGCCGGGAACGTGCGGCCCGCCTCGCGTACCAGCACCGGCACCAGTTCGTGCGCCTGGTCCCGCAGGGTCGTGATCAGCGTCGGCAGCCACGGCAGCAGAACCGGGTCGGGCAGCCGCGCGAACGCGTTCGACATCACCTCGACGACGAACGGCGCCAGCGCCGGTGCCGGCTCCAGGGCCTGCACGAACCCGCTCAGGTACTGCGGGAACGCCGGTACGACCAGCGGGTTGGCGAGCAGCTCGGCGCACCGCGCCCGCAACTCGGCCAGTGGCAGCACGCCCAGCTGCGTACGGGCCGCCCACAGCAGCGCCACCTTCGCCGGCGCCTCGGGATGCGACTGCTGCACCGCGAGTTCCAGCTGGGCGCGGTCACAGCCCAGGGCCAGCGCCAAGCTCTCCAGGGTGAACAGGAAACCGAGGATCGCCGCCACCTGGCGGACCCCGGTGTCGTCGTCCACGAAGGCGCTCGGCAGCAGCGTGCAGTAGTGCGCGTACCCCGATGTCACGAACGCCTCGCACCACGCCGGCAGGGCCGGCTCGGTGGCGCGGTAGTGGGCCAATAGCCGGCGGATGCGGCGCAGTACCTCCGGCGCGTCGTCCACGGTGCGTTCGGCGGACAGCAGCTCGACCGCCCAAGCCCCGAGTTCGTCGGTGAACCGCCGGTTGCTCAGGAACAGGATCGAGTCCTCGACCGCCGCGAGGGCGACCGACGCGGTCGCCTGCGGATCCCACACCGACCGACGCAGCCGCTGCTCCAGCACCTGCTCGATGGTGACGCCCTCGTAGCCCAGCTCGATGATCGAACGCTGGTGCCGACCGATCGCCAGATCCCAGCTCTCCTGGACGGACCGCTCGCCCAGCCGCCGCTCACCCATGATGGGCCGGATCGCGTCGCCGGGCAGCAGCCGCCGCAGTGTCCACAGCAGATCCGAGCAGGGCACCAGGTCCGGCGTCGCGTGGAGGTCCAGCAGCGCCCGCTGGATCGTCCGCTTCTCCAGGTCGATGCCCAGCGGGGCGAGCCGGTCGTACACGTCGCGGGCCAGCGGCGGCAGGGCGTCGTAGCCGACCTGGCCCACCCGGTCGCCGCCGAGCAGGATCTCGCACAGTCGGCGCACGTCCCGCCGGCCCGGCACCACGTCCTTCTCGATGCACGTGACGGCGGCATCGGCGAAGTCGTACGGCGTGGGACGGCCGCGGTTGCGCAGCCCGGCGAGCAGGATCGACGTCTCGAACACGGCGATGGCGTCCGCCGTGCTGGACAGGTATCCGTTGCGACGGGCCAGATGGACGATGTCGACGCACCAGCCGAGCAGCTCGGCCTCGTCGACCTCGTCCAGCGCCGGCGGGTTGGACAGGAACCCGGACAACCGGTCCACGACCTCGTCCCCGCCGCCCGTGGCGGGCGCCAGCGCCTTGCGTGCCCGCTTGCGGCTGCCCTTCTGGCCCGCCAGCTGGAACGGCGTGACGCCGCGCCGGGACACCGCCTTGGTCCAGGTGGCCGCGGCGATCGACACCGACCCGCCGGCGAGGCCGAACTGCGCCTCGATCGCGGAGTGGCTCGACGGGATGAGGCCGTAGAGCCACTTCGTCCCGGTGCGCGGCGTGATATCGAAGCCCTCCGCACCCGCCGCGCCGAACTCCGCCACGTGACTGGCCGCGTGGAACGCCCCGCACACGTACAGGCACTGCGAGACCTCGACGCCGGTGGCGTTCCGGTGCTCGCGCATCCGGGTCCACATGTAGCGTTCCCGGTCCTCGTCCTGCGCCAGTCGGGCCGGGTCGTCCGTGCCGAGGCGCCGGAACAGGCTGCCGATCAGCACCATGACCTGCCGGTACGTGTCGTAGTCCGCGTTGACCAGGGACTGCTCGACGTACTGGTCCCACCACTCGGACCAGTGCCGGACCTTGCCGTGGTGCAGCAGGTGTTCCTCGAGCTCGGCGAAACGCGGGCGCAGGTCACCGATCTCGATGCCCACCGCGTCGCCGTGCAGTGCCGCCTCCTCGCTCGGCGCCGCCGCGGCCGGAGCGGACCCGCCCGACGCCGGCACGCCCGGTGCCGGTTCGGCCTCCGCGTCGCCGTCACCGCCGCCGGTGGCCTCCGGATCCTCCTTCGGCAGCCACTGGAACACGTGGTCCGCGGACCGGTCCACCAGCACCAGCTCGACGCCCGGCGTGTCCAACGCGTACGCGATGGCCTGGTACTCGGCGGACGCCTCGGTGATCGGGGCGATGACGGACAACGGTCCCGAGGTGGGCGGGAAGCCGTCCAGGTCGGAGGCGAACGCCTGGAGCGCCACCGGCAGCCGGCAGTTGCGCAACTCGTCCAGCAGCGGCCGCAGGTCCTCGCAGAGCTCCAGGTAGATCACCGTGGGCTGCTTCTCGCGCAACCGGCGGACCATCGCCAACGCCGAGGACGGCGAGTGATGGCAGACCGGGAAGATCTCGAGTTCCTCCCGCAGGGCCCGGTCGACGTCGTCGACGAGCCCGGCCAGGATGTCGGCGAGAACATCCGGGCCGTTGGCGAACTCGGCGGCGGCATCGACCAGCTGCTGGCGCAGCGCACCGAAGGCGCCCTGCGCCGCCTGCGGACCCGCGCCGGCGACCTCGGTGCTCATGAGAGCGTGGCGATGGACTGGCGGCCGCCCTCCAGGAAGGCCGGCCACTCGCCGCCGTCGGCCTTGCTGCGCGGTTCCACCACGCCGTGCCAGTACTTGTTGAGGATCGCCAGGTCCTCCGGGCTTCGCCGGGCCAGCGAACCGACCAGCGAACCGGCCAGGGTCTCGGCGCGCAGGGTCCGGTCGCCGAAGAACTGGCTGTGCAGGATGGCGTCCTCCAGTACACCGATCTGTTCGGCCGTGGACAGCGCCGACTCCAGTTTCTCGTCGTCGCTGGTCGCCGACTGCGCCGCGGCCCGCAGGTCGGCGAAGCTCTGCAGCAGAATGTCCAGCAGCGTCGGCGGCACGTCCAACTCGATCTGGTGCCGGCGCATCAGTTCCGTGGTGCGGAACCGGACGATCTCGGCCTCGCTGCGCTTGTTCGTCACCACCGGGATGCGGACGAAGTTGAACCGCCGCTTGAGCGCCGAGGACAGGTCGTTCACGCCCCGGTCCCGGCTGTTCGCGGTCGCGATGATCGAGAAGCCGGGCTGGGCGAACACGATGTTGTCGTCGTCCAGCTCGGGAATGGACACGTACTTCTCGGACAGGATGGAGATCAGCGCGTCCTGGACGTCGCTGGTGGACCGGGTCAGCTCCTCGAACCGGCCGATCACGCCGCCCTCCATCGCCGTCATGATCGGCGACGGGATCATCGACGCCCGGGACTGGCCCTTGGCGATGACCATCGAGACGTTCCACGAGTACTTGATGTGGTCCTCGGTGGTGCCGGCGGTGCCCTGCACGACCAGGGTCGAGTTGCGGCAGATCGCGGCGGACAGCAGCTCGGCGAGCCAGCTCTTGCCGGTGCCCGGGTCGCCGATCAGGAGCAGCCCGCGGTCCGAGGCGAGCGTCACGATGCTGCGTTCGACGAAGCTGCGGTCGCCGAACCACTTCTGGGAGATCTCCCGGTCCAGGCCGTCGGAGCGCTCGGATCCGAGCACGAACAGCCGTACCATCCGGGGGCTGAGCCGCCAGGAGAACGGTTTGGGGCCGTCGTCGACCGACTCCAGCCAGTCGAGTTCGTCGGCGTACTTGACCTCTGCGGGGGCGCGCAGTATCTCGTCGGTCATTTCGCGGGTCTCCAAAAGGGTCTGTGCGGGTCTCAGGTCAGGAAGCTCTTGAGTTCGAACACGAGTTTGCGGATGTGGCCGGAGATCACCGGCGTGCCGAGGTCCTTGAACCGTTGGCGGAACCACGGGTTCACGCTCGCCTGGCCGGAACTGTTCACCGAGCCGACCGGGATGAAGCGCACGCCGGAGCGGTGTACCGCCTCGATCCCGGCGAACAGCGGCTGGGAGCGGTCGAACTCGTAGAAGTCCGAGATCCACACCATCGCCGTGTTGCGCGGATCGGCGATCTTCGGCCGTGCCATGGCCATCGCGACCGGGCCGTCGTTCCCGCCGCCCAGCTTCGTGCGCAGCAGCACCTCGAACGGATCGTGCACCCACGGCGTCAGGTCGATGGCCCGGGTGTCGAAGGCGATCAGGTGGACGTCCACCTTGGGCAGGCCGGCGAAGATGGACGCCAGGATGGTGCAGTTCACCATCGAGTCCACCATGGACCCCGACTGGTCCACCACCACGATCAACCGGGACGGTGTGCTGCGCCGGGCGGTCTGCCGATAGTAGAGGCGGTCCACGTACAGCCGCTGGTCCTCGGGGCTCCAGTTGGTCAGGTTCTTCCAGATCGTGCGTTGGACGTCGAGGTTGCGGAACACCCGTTTCGGCGGCACGGACCGGTCGATGGCGCCCACGGTCGACTTCTCGACCTGGGTGCGCAGCACCTCGGCGACCTCGTCGACGAACCGGCGGATCAGCGACTTGGCGTTGGCCAGGGCGACTCCCGACAGGTTCGCCTTGTCCCGCAGCAACTGCTCGATCAGCGACATGCTCGGCGTGAGCTGGCTGGCCAGCGCGGGGTCGGCGAGCACCTCACGCAGGTGCATGCGACGGACGAGGTCACCCTCCAGCCCGGCCAGCACGCCACCCATGCCCTCGGCGCCGGGGCGACCACGCAACTCACCCGGATCGGCGCCCAGCGCCTGCTCGAACCAGCCCGCGTCGGACTGCCAGCGCGCCAGTTGCGTGGCGCTGACGTTGCCGTTGCCGGTGGCGAAGATGTTGAGCAGGAGCTTGGAGACCAGGGCCGCCCGGCGGACCTCGGCGGCGCCGGAACGCTCCGTCGGTGCCGGTGCGTCGCCGTCCTGTTCGCTCATCAGGCCACGCAGGTCGTCGGCGAGGTCGGGGTGCCGCTGCACGATGTTGTCCACGGACACCGACGGGTCGAGCAGCGCCGTCGGCAGACCCAGATCGTCCACGATGGACACACTGGCTGTCTCGAGCGACGGCTGCTCGTCGGTGCCGAAGACCCGCGACAGCAGGCGCCAGTAGAGCACCTGGCGTCGGTTCTCGTCGGCGCGGTCCGTTGCGCCGGTGGGGGGTGGGAGCTGTGGGTCGGTCATCGGCGCAGCAACCGTCCCGCCCGCTCGCGCAGTACGTCGACGGCGTCGCCGGCCTTCGCCTGTGCCTTCGCGACCTTCGGGTCGGTGGGTCCGAGCGCCCAGTCGCCGCCGTGCACGGCCACCTCGACCTTCTTGACGGTGGTCCGGACCGCGAGCGGCTGCAGCAACCAGCGGCCGGCGTCCCAGCGCAGCAGACCCACGCACGCCGAGGATCCCGCCACCAGCTTCGGGGTGAGCGGGCCGCAGGCCGGGAACCGGTCTGGGTCGACCGCCACCCGTGCACCGCCGAGCGCGAGGGTGACCACACCGCTCTCCTTGTCCAGCGTGGCCTTGTATCCCTCCACCAGTACGGGTTCGGAGATGCGCACCGGGTGCCGTTCCAGCGGCGGCACGGCCGGTGCCGTGGCCCCGGCGAGCAGGACCCGGGCGGTCGCGAACGGGTCGGCGGGCTCGCCCACACTCGCCCGGTCGTCGTGCCACACCAGGTCGCCGCTGCCCAGCAGGGGAAGGTCGGTGACGTCCAGGCCGTGCTGCCTGGCCAACGCCCCGAGCAGCACCGGATGCGCGCCGAACAGCTGCCACACCGCCGGTCCGACGATCGTGTCGACCTTGGCCGCGGCGACGCTCGTGCGCACCGACCGGGGCGCGGAACCGTCCGCGGGTTCGAGCAGCCCGTGCACCTGGATCTGCACGGCCGTCGCGTGTTCGTGCACGTCCACACCGAGGATCAGCAACCGGCCGGACACGGTCGAGGCGGCGGGGAATCCCGGCAGGACACCGGTCTGCGACAGCAGCAGGGCGCGTGTCCACAGGTCGGCCCAGCGCCGGACCGGCAGGTGGTCCATCGTGCCGATCGGGCTCGACGCGCGCAGCTCGGCCGCGAGACCGTCCACCAGCACCGCGAGCCGGCGCAGGCGGGGCTCGGCCAGCAGACCCTCGAGAAGCTGTCCGGACGTGGACACCAGGTCCTGGTCGACGCCGTGCCAGCCTGCGACGGCCAGCTCGTGCAGCCAGGACCGGCAGCCGGTGAGCAGGTTGTCCACGGTCGGGTCCGGCACGGTCGCGGCCGGTTCGGCCCAGGGCTCGCGGGTCCGGCCGAGGGCGGCGTCGAGCCCGCCGAGCAGCGAGTCGTGCACCGCGCCGAGCAGAGCGGTGCGCGCGCCGGCCAGCGCCGTCAGGTGCTCGTCGCCGACGGAACCCGCGCTGATCTTCCCGACCGCGTCGCCGACCCGTTCGCCCAGCGGTGTGCCGGCGAGCGCACCGGCCATTGCGGCGAGCGTGGCGGCCCGCTCCTCGCCGAGCCGGGCGAAGCCGTGCACCAGGCAGTCGTCGAAACCGGCGACCAGGCCCAGGGCCTCGTCCACACCCGGCGCCGCGTCGTCGAGCAGGCCGGTCAGTTGTGCTTCCAGCATCAGCGGGCCACCCCCGTGGCAGGGAACCAGTGCAGCTCGGGAACCGGCTCGGTGCTGTCCGGCAGCTCCAGATAGGACAGATGGTGCAGGAACCGGCTGAACACGAGGGCGGCGGGTGCGCGTTCGGCGTGCCAGTCGAGTCTCTGTATCAGGTCGCCGACGGTGGTCACGGGCTCGCTCGCCTCCACGCGCAGGAACCGGGCGACGCGTTCGACCCCGTACTGCAGGGCCGCCTCACTCAGCAACGCGTCGATGTGCTTGCAGGAGTAGGAGCCACCGAGTCCGCCGCACGGCCGGTTGTTGTTGGTGCTGCAGCTCATGGTGTGGGTGCCGGCCGTGACCGACGAGACATACACCCGGCTGATGTCCGAGCCGCTCGACACCACGCCCTGCAGCCGCCCGTCCGCGAGCTCGACGAACGGAACCTTCGCCAGTTTCCGGGGCTGCACCGGGGGTACCACGCACAACACACTGCGCTGCTCCCACCCGGCCCCGTCCGTGTCCACGACCTTCGACCTCCAGCACGGAAGTCCGCGTGGGGTCGCACAAGGTGCGGCGACATCCACGCGAACGGATGATCAACGATGCGTATTTCTACCGCACGGGTACGACAGAACCGTCTGCGCCGCCGAATGCGGTACGCACCGCTCCGGCCCGTGCACCGACGGTCTGGGCGGTTGCGTCGGGATGCCCGCTACGGGGGGAATTGCCGTCCCGGCCGCCACCGGCACGGGAACGCCGGCGACGACCGGGAACGCCGGCGATCGGGAACGCGGAGACTGCACGCGCCATGGGAAGCCGGGGGCGACGGGGTCAGTCGCGCGGGCGCATCGACCCGTCGGTGATGTCGCCCGGCTTGGCGGTACTGACGGCCGGCACGGCCACGGCCAGGTCGCCGGACGTGTTGGAGGAGATCGACTTGGACCTGGAGGTGGAGATCGCCTGGTAGATGTTGTCGAAGGCGGTCTTCGCCTTCTCCTCTTCCTTGCCCACGTCCTGGTCCATCTTGATCATCGCGTCGGAGATCTTGACGGCGACCTCCTGCGCGGTGGGCGCGCTCAACTCGTTGGTCTTGGGCGGGTCGGGGGTCACGCCCTGAGCGATCGTGCCGGCGATGGACAACACCGTGCCGGCGGCGAGTACCGCGCCGGAGCCCGCGGTCAGTGCCGTGCCGACGACGATGATGGCGATCGTGCCCCACATGTAGCTCTTCGGGTCACGACCGTTGTTGAGCGTCTTGACCGCCTCGATGGAGTCGTTGACCAGGTTCAGAATGCCCTTGCGGTAACGGATGTAGAGGATCTTGCAGCATTCGAGCTGTTCCCGCACGAGCTTGGCGACCGCGGCCTGGTTGAGCGACACGGTCTGCAGGGGCGTCAGGAAGTTGTCGATGAAGTTGGTCTGGAGGTCGCCCTCCCATTCGCCCATCTCGGTGCGCACGTCGTTGATGCGACCCAGGGCCTCGCTGGCGGGGCTGAAGGTGCCGGCGCCGTCCTGGCTGCCGCCGAACATGCTCTCGATCGAGCGCAGCGCGCTGATCATCGAGTTGATCGCGTCCGGGTCCGGGGACAGGTAGCGCTCGAAGGCCGGGACCACCCACTCGTAGTACTCGTTGTTCACCGAGTCCCGGAACTTCGTGATCTCCTCCGCACTGATCGGGCTCAGCGGGGGCTGGTCGGGGTGGGCGTACTGCCACTGCACGTCGACCGCCTTGGCCCACGACTCCGCGTCGTTGAGCGTCTGGTCGATCAGCGCCTTCTTCAGCTCCGCGGCCTTGGACCTGATGGTCTGCTCGAACGTTCCGCCAGCCAGCTCCGCTGGAGTCTCGACTTGCTGGGACACGGTGGACGGCTCCTTCGGCGAAACGGGGAGGGATCGGTGTGCCGGGGCCAGCGGCGACGTGGTGGCCTGCGTCCGGGGGTGGACCGCTCACGGGGGTGTCGTCGAAGGCCCGGCCGAACGGCGCGGTCGGCGGCGGGCTCCGGAAGACCCGCCTCAGGGCAGGATGGGATCTCCCGGGTAGTCGTCGTCGCCCGGCTTCGGCGGGTTGGACGCGGGGTCGTTCGGGTCGTGGTTGGCCGGGTCCGCTCGGTACTTGGCGAGGGCGTCGGCGCTGACCATGTCGGCGTCGACGAAGTCCTGGCTGGCCTGCCGGATGCCCGTGGCCGCGGTGAGGATCGTCTGCTCGATCTGCGCGTACATCGACTGGATCTCGTCGCGGACCTCGGCGTAGGCGGCGCCGATCGGGCTGGACATCATGGTGCCGCCGGGTCCCGAGGCGGTACTGCGGAACGCGTCGGTGTCCGAGCTGCCGCCCGAGGACCTGCCGCCGACGAGGGTGGTGTTGGCGTCGTAGAAGACGTCCGCGATGCGCGGCAGGTGCACGTCGGACACCCGCCACAGGCTGTACAGGTCACCACCGGTGATGTTTGTCCCCATGAACGCTCCCTCGGCGGTAACTGTCGGATTGGCCGGTTGCTGAGTGTAGACACCGGACACAAGTCGGCACCCGGATCAGCCCGCCCGGCGGCGGCGCAGTACGACCACGAGGCCGGCCAGCAGGGCGAGGGCGACCACGGCGGCGATCGCGAACGGCCACCACGGTGTGCCCGACTCCTGGTCCGTCGCCCCGTGCGCCACGGCCGGCCGGACGCGGTACACCTGGTTGTGGACGGGATCGGCGAGGTAGAGCGAGCCCGACTGGCCCGCCGCCAGCTGGGTGACGTTCGGGTCGTGGGAGGCGAATCCCGCCACGCTCTCCAGGCTGTGCGTCGGTCCGAGGCGCAGCATCATGTCGCGGGACCCGTCGACCGCGTAGACCCCGTCGCGGTCCGTGGCGACCGCGGTGATGTTGGTCAGCGGCGGGTCGGCGGGCGGCCAGCTCGGGTCCGACGAGAGCCGCCAGCTCGTCGGCTTCCCCGGAGTGGCCGGTCGTCCGGGCAGCGCGACGGTGGTCAGCGTGCCGCCACTGAGCCGCTGCACCGCGAGGCCGTCGGCGATCCACAGCGCCCCGTGCCGGTCGGTGGCGAGGCTGCTCGGATACGGCACCGGAACGGCCGTGGGGTCGCCACCCGCCGCGGAGAGCTGCTCGTCGCCGTTTCCGGCCACCGTCCTGATGACGCCGGAGGACGACACGGCCCGTACCAGCCGGGCATCGGTGTCGCCGATGTACACGGTGCCGTCCGGCGCCACGGCCAGCCCCACGGGCTTGGTGAGCGTCGCGTCGGTGGCGGGACCGCCATCCCCCGACGATCCCCTGTCGCCGTTGCCGGCGAGTACGGACAGGGTGCCGTCGGTGGTCAGCGAGAAGACCCGGTACATCCCCACGTCGGCGATGTAGACGGTGCCGTCGCCGCCCACCGCCAGGCTCTGCGGCAGGGAGAGGTCGACGGCGGGGCCCTTCGCGTCGGCCGGGAGCGAGCGGCCAGGGTTGCCGGCGCGGCCCGTGCCGGCGACGGTGCTGATGACCCCCGCCGGTGTCACCTTCCGTACGGTGTGGTTCGCGGTGTCACAGATGTAGACCGTGCCGTCGTGGGCGACCGCGACGCCGCCCGGGCCACCCAGCGACGCCTTCGAGGCGGGTCCACCGTCGCCGGCCGAGCCGGCCGTCCCGGTCCCGGCGAACACCGTGAGGTCGGCGCCCCCGCCGTACGTCGCCGTGGCGACGCTCTGCGCGGCACCGACGGTGAACAGGACGAGTGCCATGGCGGCCAGACGTTTCCCCAACACGGCATCAGTGTCTACCACACGGGCCAAGCAGCGCGAGCCCCGATGATCCGCCCGGTATAGTCACCCCGCCGCAGCGGACGTGAGGGGAATCGATATGGCGTCTATCAGCGATTATCTTGACAAAATGGTCATCAGCGGGACCTCTCCGGACCGCAACATCCGCGCGCGCGTCTCGAACTACACACAGATCGAGATCGAGGCGAACCCCGGGGTGCTCGACCGGTACGACGAGGAACAGCTCGGGCACCAGCTCGCCCGCCTCGCCGCGACCACCTGGGTCGGCTATCACCGGGGCCGCGCCGAGGCCTACCGGCGGGCACGGGGGTTCACGGCCTCCGAACTCGCCGAGGCGGAGCGCCCGTCGGACGATCCGAAGCAGCGACGGTACGAGGAGGAACTCAACAGGATCACCGGCGAGGGACTGTCCGCGGGGCGCGCGGTCCGGATCCGGACCACGGGCCTGATGGAATGGAAGTTCGACATCCAGCGCGGTTCCGTGCGCAGGCTCGGCGGGGAGCGCCTTCTCGCCGAGATCAACTCGGCGGCCAAGGCCTGGCTCGGCGACCGCGAGATGAAGATAATCCTGCTGAAGGCCGAATACTTCGACCTCGGCCTGCCCCGCAAGTGGCGGGAGTTGGCGACGCGGCTCCAGATCGGCCATCGGCGGCACTGAAGCCGGTCACGGCACGACCGCCCGATGGCCTGGACGGTGCCGGGCGGGGCGGGTCGTCGGTGGCGCGAGCGTGTCGCGCGGGGCGGGTGGACGCGAGCGGCCACGGTGGACACGAGGGCCGGGCATGATCGGGCCATGGAGGCACTGAGCGCACGGATCCTGCTCCGCCCGTCCGACCCGGCGCGCAGCCGCCGGTTCTACCGGGACGTCCTCGGCCTCGCCGTGTACCGGGAGTTCGGCCCGGCGGACGACCCGGGGCTGGTGTTCTTTCTCGGCCAGGGTTTTCTGGAGGTCGCCGGGCGGTCCGAGGCGGGGCCGGGCGACGCGCTGAATATCTGGCTGCAGGTACGCGACGTCGAGGCCGAACACGGGCGTCTCGTGGCCGCCGGGGTGCCGGTGACCCGGGCACCGCGACTGGAGCCGTGGGGCCTGGTCGAGATGTGGATCGAGGACCCGGACGGCGTTCGCATCGTGCTGGTGGAGATCCCGGCCGACCATCCGCTCCGCCGCGACCAGCGGTGAGTCCCCGGATCCCGGCGATTCCACGACCGGCCGGTTGACCGCGACGCGGTCGGGTACCGGAGGGGACATGGTGTACCGACCTCCGAGCGCGGTGTCACTGTTCACCGGGATCGCCACGACCGTGATCCTCGTGGTGGGGATCGTGCTGCTGCGGCACGCCGCCGTCGGGTACCTGGTCTTCTGGTGCGTGGCGCTGAGCGCGGTGACCGCTTTCAACCTGTGGGCCTGGTTCGGCTCGCGGGAGGGCTGAGCCGGGCCGGACGGTGGGGGACCGGTACCGCGTCGCGGTCAGCGGCCGGCGCCGCCGCTCCGGTGCCGATCCTCCGGCGGACGGCCGGCGCGGCACCGGGCGGTCAGCCGATGGGCAGTCCGACGTAGTTCTCGACGAGTTCCGCGCAGGCGTGCGTCGAGTTCGCGATGCGGTCGAGCTGGGAGAGCTGGAGCCGGACGTCGAACGGGTCCCCGTCCGGCCCGGCGTGCAGCATGCCGGTCATGAACGAGGAGAAGTGCTGGCAGCGCCAGGTCCGCCGCAGGCAGGTGGCGGAGTACTCGTCGAGCCCCGTGCCGGAGCCCGTCTGCGCCCACGTCGCAAACGCGCGGGCGAGTACCACGACGTCGGAGACGGCCAGGTTGAGCCCCTTGGCCCCGGTCGGCGGCACGATGTGCGCCGCGTCCCCGGCCAGGAAGACCCGGCCGAACCGCATCGGTTCGGTGACCAGGCTTCGCATCGGCAGCACCGACTTCTCCGTGATCGGCCCACGTTCCAGCCGCCAGTCGCCGTCGACCGCGAAACGGGCGTCGAGTTCGTCCCAGACCCGCTCGTCGGGCCAGTCGGCCGGATCGGTGCCGTTGGGCACCTGGAGGTACAGCCGGCTCACCGTCGTCGACCGCATGCTGTGCAGGGCGAAGCCCCGGGGCGAATGCGCGTAGATCAGCTCGTCGCAGGACGGCGGCACGGAGGCGAGGATGCCCAGCCAGGAGTACGGGTAGGTCCGCTCGTACGTGCGGAGCGCGCCGGCCGGCAGCGCGTCCCGGGTGATGCCGTGCGAGCCGTCGCAGCCGACGACGTACTCACAGGTCAGGGACCGCTCGCGGCCCTCGTGCAGGAAGCGCACGACGGGGCGGTCCGGATCGGTGCGGTCGACCGACCGGGCGCACGCCTCGAACAGCAGCCGTTGCCCCTCCGCCAGCGCCAGCCC
Organism: Actinocatenispora sp.; assembly: GCA_049582705.1. GTDB lineage: Bacteria > Actinomycetota > Actinomycetes > Mycobacteriales > Micromonosporaceae > Actinocatenispora. The sequence continues at coordinate 11,760 of JBAUUM010000546.1, read as the reverse complement.
GACCAGGTCCTTGACCACCTCGGTCTGTGCGTAGACCATGACCCGGCGCCCGCCCGCCAGCGACGGGAAGTCCACCCGGTGCGACCGGCGGTCGAACCGTAGCTCGATGCCGTCGTGCGGCAGGCCCTCGGCGTCCATCCGCGTCCCGGCGCCGCAGTCGCGCAACGCGTCGACCGTGCCCTGTTCCAGGATGCCGGCCCGCTGCCGCTGCTGCACGTACTGCCGGTCCCGGCTTTCCAGTACCACGCAGTCGATCCCGCTGCGGTGCAGCAACCTGCCGAGCAGCAGCCCGGCCGGGCCGCCGCCGACGATGCCGACGGTCGCGTGCATCAGGCCTCCTCCTCGCGCAGGACGCGGTCGGCGACGGCGAAGGCAGAGTTGGCGGCCGGTACCCCGCAGTACACGGCGGTCTGCAGCAGGACCTCCCGGATCTCGTCCGGGCGCAGGCCGTTGCGCAGCGCGGCGCGTACGTGCAGGGCCAGCTCGTCATGGTGGCCGCCGGCCACGAGTGCGGTGAGTGTGACACAGCTGCGGGTCTGCCGGGACAGCCCCGGCCTGGTCCAGATCTCGCCCCACGCGTACCGGGTGATGAGGTCCTGGAACGGCGCGCTGAAGTCACTCGTACCGGCGACGGCCCGGTCGACGTGGTCGTCACCGAGCACGGCGCGGCGCACCGCCATGCCCGCCGCGTGCCGGGAACCGTCGTCCGCGGGTGGCGCGACCGGGCCGTTCAGATGCCCGAGCAGGGCGGCCAGTACGGGGCCGGGGCGCTCCACGACGGCCAGATGCGCGGCCCGGGCCACCTCGGTGAGGCTGGCGTCGGGCACTCCGTCGGCCAGTTCCCGGGCGTGCGCCGGCGGGGTGGCCGGGTCCTCCCGGCCGGCCACCACCAGCGTGGGCGTGTCGATGTGCGCCAGATCGGGCCGGATGGCGCTGGTCACCGCGGATCCGGCCGAGGCGCACCATCCGCTCCGGGTGGCCGCCCGCACCGGTGACCGGGTGCCGGCCTACGGCGCCGCGGCCGGCAAGATCCTGCTCGCCGCGTTGTCGCCGGAGGAGATCCGCGACCGGTACCCGGACGGTCTCTCCCGGCTCACCGGCGCGACCCTGCCCGACGTCGACGCCCTGCTCGCGCAGCTCGCCTGCGCTCGCGCCCGCGGGTACGCGGTCAACCTCGACGAGAGCGTCGTCGGCGTGCACGCGGTCGGGGTACCGATCTGCGACGCGGGCGGGCGGGCGTTCGCGTCGGTCACCGTCGCCGGCCCCGCGGTGGGGCTGACCCGACAGCGCGCCACCGAACTGATCCCGTCGCTGCGCCGCACGGCCGCCGGGATCCAGGCCGCGTTGGCGATCTGACGGCCCGACGCCGGGCCGTGGCGGAGCGGACACCACGGACAGTGTCCGAAATGACGATCCCACAGCGTTGCGCGGCGCCGCAATACTGGAACCCACCTCAGCGGTGAGCAACGCCGTCGTCACCTGAAGTTGTGCACGGCGACGTCTCGACCTGGGAGGTCAGGGTGTCCGGCACCGACGCGCGTGGGGCAGGGGGCGGGCTCGAAGCCGGCCCGATCACGGCCACCGCCGACCTGCCGACACCCACCGACCGGGGCCGTCGGCGAAATCTGATCGCGTAGATGGATGCGGGATGACGACAAACGATCCGGACGCCGTGGTCGAGGCCACGGTCATGCGCTACCGCCGGGAACTCGACCGGTACCGGAAGTTCGCCCAGCACGTGGGGGAGACCCTGCTGCGCGCACTGCCGCAGCGCGGCGTGCCGTCCACCGTGCAGTGGCGGGCGAAGCAGCCGGAGAGCCTGCGCGGCAAGCTGCAGCGCAACCAGGAGCTGATCCTGTCCACCGACCGGGAGAACATCCTCGCCAACGTCCGTGACCTCGCCGCGGTACGGGTCTGCACGTACCGGCACGCTGACCGGTTGCGGGCACTGGAGGCGCTGGACGAACTGTTCGGCATCGTGCCGGGTTCGGTCGACAACAAGGACTCCACCCGGGTGCTGCGCACCGACCACTCGCGCTGGTACCGGGCGACGCACCTGCAGATCGGCATCCGGCCGGAGAACATGGTGCCCGAGCTGGAGAACCTGAGCGACGACACGTGCGAGGTGCAGATCAGTTCGCTGCTGGAACACTCCTGGAACGAGATCGAGCACGACATCGGCTACAAGCCCGTGGTCAAGCCGCCGCCGAACGTCCGCGAGCTGCTCAACGCGCTGGGCCGCTGGCGGCAGGCCGGAGACCGCATCATCGACCAGCTGATGCGCGCGGACAGCGAGTTCCGCGCGTCGCTCGACGACCTCTCGATCATGGACTACGAGGACTTCGTCGCCGACGCGTCGGCCCGGCTGCGCGACCCGACCGGCGCACTGCGCCTGGACGACGACGAGGACGCCCTCGTCGCGCTGCACCAGGTACTGGTGAAGGCGGGCCTCACCCGGTCGGGCCAGGTCTGGCACGGCGCGCGCCCGGAGCGCTACGTGGTGGCCGAGCCGATGGTGCGGATGCTCAACGACCAGCTGGCTCGCGACGCCGGTGGTCGTGCTCCGGCCGCTGCCCCGCTGCTGGTCTCCACGTCACCGGCGGACCGCCTGCTGGTGGTGATCCTCTCGGCGGTCGCGCCCCGGCTCGCCACCCTCCAGGACGGCCACTATTCGGTGCTCGCAGCGGCCTACCTGGCCCTGGAGTCCGGCCCCTGACCCCGTTCCGCGGGGCCGTCAGTGGGCGGGGCGCGCGGCGTGTACGGCCGCGCCGAGCAGAGCGCTGCTCTCGCTGTCGGGGCTGACCGTGACGCGCAACCGGGACGCCAGGGCCGGATCGTGCTCGGCCATGCCGTCGGCCAGCGGCGGCCCGATGAGCGCCCAGGCGCCGGTGATGGAGCCGCCGAACACGACGGTGTCCGCGCCGAACGCGGCGAACCACGGGGCCATCGCCACGCCGAGCCGACGCATCGCCGCCGTCACGACCTCGACGGCGACGGCGTCGTCGGTGCGCCGGGTCAGCTCGTACAGGCCGTCGATGCGCCGGCCGGTGCGGGCGGCGTAGCGGCCGATGATCGCCCGGGTGGAGACGGTGTCCTCCAACGGATGCCCGTCGATGCTCAGCAGGTCGGCGCGTCCCTCGGGCGGCACCCGTGGGTCGTCCTCGACCACCTCTCCGTCGGCCAGGAACGCCGAGCCGACCCCGGTGCCGAGGGTGATCGCCACCAGGCGACGTGCGCCGGCCGCCGCGCCCTGCCGCCACGCGCCGAGGGCGAACGCGGAGGCATCGTTGACGAACCGGAGGCCGGTGGGCCGTGGCCGGATCCGGCCGGTCAGCTGCTCTCCCACGGCCACTCCCGCCAGCGACGCGAACTTGCCGACGTCGCGGTACCGGGCGACGCCCGTGGCGTAGTCGAACGGGCCCGGCACCGCCAGGCCCCAGACGGTGCCGACACCGCGGTCCGAGGGCACGGCACGGGACAGTCCGTTCGCGGCGCCGGCCATCGCGGTCAGCAGCGTGTCCGCGTCGGCGTCCGGTCGCAGCGGCACGCGTCGACGGGTGCCGTCGACGAGTCGACCGCCGATCAGGTCGACGACAGCAGCGGTGACGTGCGATCCGCCCACCTCGAGTACGGGCACCGCCGACGGCGCTCCGGTGCGCGTCACCCCGGCACCGGGTGGTCGACCAGGCTGGTCGGAATGATCACCCGCCGCGGCGGGTGGCCGTCGGCCGACGCGTCAGCGCGTGGCCGGGAGTCCAGATGCTCGAACAGCAGCCGTGCCGCGGCCCGACCGACGTCCACCGGGTCGTACGAGACGACGCTGAGCGGCAGCTGGAGCATGTCGGCCAGCTCGATGTCGTCGAAGCCGGCGACGGCGATGTCGTCCGCCCGCCCGGCCCAGCCCCGCAGCGCGCGCAGTGCGCCCACGGTGTTCCGGTTGTTCGCGGTGAGCAGCGCCGTGGGCGGCTCGGCCAGGTCGAGCATCTCCCGTGCGGCCTTCTCCGCCAGGGCGATGTCGCCGCGGTGCCGGCTGACGTACCGCTCGTCCACCTCGATGCCGGCCTCCTCCAGTGCGACCGCGTAACCGCGGAACCGCTCGGACCCGGTCCACAGCGAGGCGGGCAGGCCGAGGAACCCGATCAGCCGGTGCCCGCGGGCGATGAGCTGGCGGCACGCCTGCCGGGTTCCGCCGAAGTCGTCGACCAGTACGCAGTCGGCGTCGATGCCCATCGGCGGGCTGGCCGCGAGGACCACGGGGGTGCCGCGCAGTCGTACGTCACCGAGGTGCGCGTGGTCGTGCCCGGCCGGGACCACCACCAGCCCGTCCACGCCCCGGCCGATGAGGTCGGTGACCACCTCGCGCTCGGCGGCCAGATCCTCGCCGGTGCTGCCGAGTACGACCCGTGCGCCGTACCGCACCGCGATCTCCTCGACGCCGACGGCGAGCTGGGAGTAGAACGGGTTGGCCAGGTTGGTGACGACCAGGCCGATCAGCTCGTTCGGGCCGCCGGAACGCAATCCGCGGGCGAGCTTGTTCGGCCGGTAGCCGAGGGCGGCGACCTCGGCCAGTACGCGCTGTCGGGTGGCGTCCCCGATGCCCGGCCGGCCGCGCAGCGCCCGGGAGACGGTCATCGGGCTCACGCCCAGCCGCTCCGCCACGTCGCGCATGGTCAGGTTCGGCTCGGGCCCGGACTGTGCGGTCATGTCACCTGTGCCTTCACCAAGCGAACCTGTTCCGGCCCCTGGTTTCGCACGCGGTAACGGGTGACGGACGCCGGGACCGCCACGGTTTCGGCGTAGTTTAGCGGGTGCTCGTGACCGTCGGCGGTCTGTAGCACGACTCCCGTGCCGTCCACGACGGTCAGCACGTGGAAGCGGCCGTCGGTCCGTTGCTCGGCGGCGCCCCCGGCGCCGACCACGAGGCGGTGCACCTCGAAGAACATGTCGGGCAGCGCGCCGATCAGCTCCTCGCGCCACTCGTCGGCGGCGGTGAGGACCCGCGGATGCTGGATCAGCTCACGCCGCACCGCCGGCCCGGAACGGGCCGGGTCGAGGTTGCGGAACGCGTGCTCCACGTGCACCTTGCGCTGCCGGTCGGTCGAGTCGCGCCGCAGCCAGTCGTAGAACCGCAGCGAGTACAGGTACGGCGTGGCGCTCACCTCCAGCACCACGTTGCCCTCACCGCTGCCGTGCGGGGTGCCGGCGGGCACCAGGTAGAGCTGGCCGGCCGCGGCCGGGAACGTCTGGACGTACTGCTCGATGTCGAAGGCGACGCCCTCGGCGTCGGCGCGGTGGGCGTGCCGGTGGAACTCCTCGACGTCGCGCCCGTCGCGCAGCCCCAGGAACACCTTGCTGCCCTCGCCGGCGCGCATCAGGTAGTAGCTCTCGTGCTGGGTGTAGGGCCACCCGAACACGCTGCGCATCTGGTCGAGCTGCGGGTGGCAGTGCACGGAGAGGTTGCCGCCGCCGACCGTGTCGAGGTAGTCGAACCGGATCGGGAACGACGTGCCGAACATCGCGTGTACGACGGGGCCGAGCACATCCTCCGGCGCCAGGGCGACGACGAGTTGGAACGGGATCTCGACGCAGCGGTCGGGGTCGTCGCCGAGCAGTACGCCGCTCTCCGGCGCGATCAGCTCGTAGCCGAGCGCGCTGTTCTCCGCGTCGGTGTTGTGGCCCAGTTCCTTCTGCCCCCAGTGCCCGCCCCAGGGGGTGCTGTTGAAGGTGGGCCGGGTCCGGAACGGTCGGGTGGCCAGGTGTCGGCAGGTGTCGCGCAGGGCGTCGCCGTCGACCGAGGTGGGCGCCTCGGTATCGGTAACGTCGAGCCAGCGGGTGATCCGCCCGGCCAGCTCGTCACGGTGCCGGTCCAGCAGCGGCCAGTCGATGTAGAAGAGCCGCCGGGTGCTCGCCGGCTGGTCGGCGGGGGCTGCGAGGTGTCGCCCACGGCCGTGTCCGACGGCCGCCTCCGCGTACCGCTTGGGCAGGTCGACCCACCAGAGCAGGTCGGCCCCGACGAGCCCGGCGCCCGGTCCGGTGAGGATCCGCAGCACGCCGTCGGCCGGCCGGGCCAGCTCGGCGAGCGCGGCGCCGTCCATCAGGTCGGCGAGCGACCCGTCGGCCAGCGTGGCGAAGTCCGGATCGTCGTGCAGCGCGTCGGACTCGGTCAGGGCACGGACCTCGGGCCACGGCCGGGCGGCGGTCCGCACGTCGACGATCTCCACGCGGCGCCCGGTGTCGGCGACGGCTGTGCTCAGCCGGTCACCCACCGTCTCCCAGTCCAGCAGTGCCGGTCCGTCCAGGGCGAGGACCCGGATATCGCCGGGCAGGGTCCGGACCGCTTCGGCCCAGCCCTGGGCGACGTGGTCGCCGCGGACCGGGTAGTGCGGTGTCGGCTCGTATCCCTGGGCCGCGGGTTCCTGCGGCGCCTGTGGAGGCTCGCTCATCTCACCAACCCCAACGGTGTATCGGTAACGCTGTGTCTTTACTAAGCCCGAGGCTGCGTGTACGTTACCGATAACTTAGCAGGTCGAGACTCCCGGAGCGAGGAGGCTCAGTGCAATCAGATGGTTCGAACCCGCGGCCGGTGGGCCGGCGAACCGTGCTCGCCTCGGCGTTCGCCGGGGCTGCCGGCCTCGTGCTCAGTTCCTGTGCGCGCGGCACCCAGAGCAGGCCGGCGCCCGGTGACGTCGTGTCACTGTTCAACGACAACGCGACCTGGGCGCCCGGGTACCAGGCGGCGGGACGGCAGCTGCGCCGGGTCGCCGGGTACAGCCTCGCGCCCCGTGCGGTCCCCAACGTCGCCAACTACCAGCAGATCGTGCGGATGTCGGCGCAGACCGACTCGACCGCCGACCTGATCAAGTGGTGGAACGGCTACCGGTTACGCGACATCGCCCGTGCCGGCATCCTCGCCGACGTCACCGACGCCTGGGACGAGGCCGCCCGGCGCGGCTGGTCGGACGACCGTGAGCTGCGTGAGTCGTTCAGCTACCAGGGCCGCCAGTACGGGATGCCGCTGTACAAGTCCTACTACGCGGTCTTCTACAGCAAGAAGGCGTTCCGCAAGCTCGGCGTCGAGGCACCGACCACCTGGCAGGAGTTCCTGCACGTGGTCGACGCCGCGCACAAGAAGGGCATGACGCCGATCGCCTCCGGCGGGGCCGGCGACTGGGAGTCGCTGATCTGGTTCCAGCAACTGCTCAACGGGCTGGACCACGACTTCTACCTCAAGCTGACCTCCGGTCAGGCGTCCTACACCGACGCGACCTGCCGGCAGGCGATGGGCCTGTGGGTCGACCTGTACAAGCGGGGCGCGTTCTCCGCGCCCGACGCCAACCCCGGCGACGTGCCCGGCCAGTTCAACCAGGCGACGACGGCGATGCTGCTGTTCGGCACCTGGAACACCGGCGCGTTCCTCGCCGCCGGCGTCAAGGACGCCGACCTCGGCGCGTTCCTGCTTCCGCCGCCCCCCGGCGGCAGCCCCTCGGTGGTCGTGGAGAGCGGCGTGCTGTCCGTGTCGGCCAACGCGCACAAGCCGGACGCGGCCATGGCCGTGGCGAAGTCCTGGCTGAACCCGGCGGTACAGACCGCCTGGAGCGGATTCCTGAAGGACACCTCCGCCGACCCGTCCGTGGTCCCCGACGTCGGCGTGATCCGGGAGGTGGCCGCCGCCGTGGCGAAGCAGAAGCCCACCCAGGCCATCCGGTACTGGGAGTCGTCCCCACCGGTACTCGTCGAGGGCAACGTGCAGGACCTGAGCGCCTTCATGATCAACCCGACGTCGGCGAACGCCACGAAGACCCTGAGCACCATGCAGCGTCGTGCCGACAAGGAATGGAAGGTGTGGAACTCGTGACGACAGTCGAGAAGACGGACGCGTCGGTTCCGGCCCCGACCAGCCAGCGGCCCGCCGGGCGGACAGGGCAGAGCCGGGTGCCCCGCGCCGTGGCGGTCGGCGGGTTCCTGCTGCCGGCCATCGCGCTGATCGTCGTCCTGCTCGTGGTTCCGTTCGTGGTCACCGCGTACCGCAGCCTGTTCGACGACAACGGACTGACCAGCCGGTGGGTGGGCCTGGCGAACTACGCCGACCTGGTCACCGACCCGGACTTCGGCCGGTCCCTGCTCAACACGATCATGTGGGTGGTGGGCACGCTGCTGCTGCCCGTCCTGCTCGGTCTGCTGCTCGCGATGCTCACCAACTCGGTGCGCTGGGGTTCGGTGGCGCGGATCGTCGTGGTCATCCCGTACGCGCTGTCCGGGTCCGCCACCGCGCTGCTCTGGTCGTTCCTGCTGCAGAGCGACGGGGCGATCAACCAGACCCTGGTGGCCGTCGGGCTGGGTGCCCAGCAGCAGGAGTGGCTGCTGCACTGGCCGCTCAACACCGTGGTCATGATCGTCGCCACCACGTGGCAGGGCACCGGCGCGGCGATGATCCTGTTCCTCATCGGCCTGCAGACCATCCCGACCGAGACGATCGAGGCCGCGCGCCTGGACGGCGCCCAGGGCTTCCGGATGTTCTGGAACATCGTCGTACCGCAGCTGCGGCCGATGACCGTGGTGGTCGTCGGCATGTCCATCGTCAACAGCCTCAAGACGTTCGACATCGTCTGGCTGCTGACCCAGGGCGGGCCGGGCACGGCCTCCGAGACGCTGGCACTGACCATGTACCGGCAGACCTTCACCCTGAACCGTTACGGCTACGGTGCCGCGGTCTCCGTGGTGCTCACCGTCGTCGTCATCGCCGCGTCCTGGTTGTACCTGCGCCGCCAGGCCCAGGCGCGTTGAGGGGAGAGCACATGACAGGCAGAATCGTACGCAACGTCCTCGTGGTCCTGGTGTCGTTGCTGTGGCTCGTCCCGACCTGGCTGGTCGTGGTGAACGCCTTCACCCCGGCCGACAAGTACACGGGGTCGCCGCGCTGGTGGTTCGCGTCGTTCGACATCGGCTCGAACATCACCACCGCGTTCGCCACCGCCGACGTCGGTCGCGGCCTGCTCAACACGCTGATCTACGCCGTCGTCGGCGCCGCCGCCGCGGTCCTCATCGCGATCCTCGCGTCGTTCGCGGTGACCATCATGCCGGTGCGCCGCCCGGCCATCTGGTTCTGGGTCATCTTCATCGGCACCGTGCTGCCGCTGCAGACCTTCCTGTCGCCGCTGTTCACCGGCTACGCCAGGACCGGCCTCTACGACACCCAGTACGGCATGCTGCTGATCTACGTGGCGCTGGCGATCCCGTTCGCGTTCTTCGTCAGCCGCAACTTCCTGATCACCGTGCCCCGGGAGATCGCCGAGTCCGCCGAGCTGGACGGCGCGAGCTGGCCGCGGATGTTCTTCAGCATCCACCTGCCGCTGGCGCGCAGCGCCCTGCTGGCCGCGTTCATCTTCCAGTTCACCTGGATCTGGAACGACCTGCTGTTCGGCATCACGCTGTCGCTGAGCCCGAACGTGCGGCCGGTGATGGCCACGCTGGCCGACCTCAACGGCAGCTACTCCACGGTCGGGCCGCCGGTCGTACTGGCCGGCGCGCTGGTCGCCTCGGTCCCGACGGTGGTGCTGTTCTTCGTGTTCCAGCGGTTCTTCGTGAACAGCCTGAAGCTCACCTCCTGACCGGGCGGTGCCCACCCGACCGACGGTCCCCGGACCGCCGCGCCGGGGCGGGCGGCCGTCCCGGCACGCACAGAACGATCTCGTGGCACAGACCAATCTCGTGAAGCAGGGGAGTACCAATTCATGACGACGCGCGCTTTGGTACGGGACCATCCGTGGTCGACGGAGAAGGCCCGGGCCGGCACGGTGGGACTGGCCGTCGCGGCCACGGCCACGGTGGGCGGCACCGAACTGCGGGCGCTGCCGGAACACCTGGTACGCCGTACGGCGGACGGCGCGCAGCGGTGCGTGCGCATCCTCATCTCCGGCGACACCCGCGGCTCCGGTGACGACGAGTACGCCGGCTGGCAGTTCACCGTGGACGTCGCCGGCCGTGGACGGGTGCCGGTGGAGGTGCTGCCCGCGACGGGTGGGCCGCGCCTGCTGCTGCCCGCCGAGACGGACCGGCGGGACGTACGCATCGAGGCCCGGTACGGCGACGCGCAGGCGGTACTGGCGTTCGGGCTGGAACCGGCCCGGGACTGGACGATCCACCTGGTGCACCACTCCCACCTGGACATCGGCTACACCGACCCGCAGGGCACGGTACTCAACCAGCACGTCGCGTTCCTCGACTCGTGCCTCGACCTGACCCGTACCACGGACGGCTGGCCGGAGGAGTCGAAGTTCCGCTGGGCGGTGGAGTCGCTGTGGTCGTTCGAGCAGTGGGCCGCGGCCCGCCCGCCGGATCGCGTCGCCGAGTTCGTCGAACGGGTCCGCGCCGGCCAGATCGAACTGACCGCCATGCCGTACAACCTGCACACCGACGTGTGCTCCACCGACGAACTGCACGAGCTGCTGCGCCTCGCCCGGCGGGTCCGCGGCGACTACGGGGTGGACATCCACTCCGCCATGCAGACCGACGTGCCCGGCACCGTGGCCGGCCTGCCGGACGCGCTGGCGCAGCTGGACGTGAAGTACCTGTCGGTGGCGCACAACTGGGCCGGCCGTTCGGTACCCAACGTCAACGGCGGCTCGAAGCTGCCGCGGCTGTTCCGGTGGCGCTCCCCGGCGGGCAACGAGGTGCTCGTCTGGATGACCGACAGCCCGCACGGCCTGGCGTACATGGAGGGGCCGGTGCTCGGCTTCGACACGTCCTACGAGATGGTCGACGACCTGCTCCCCGCCTACCTGACGTCGCTGGCCACCCGGCCGTACCCGTTCCCGCCCGGCATGTTCGGCTGGCACGGCGCCGCCGTCGAGGACCGCGAGCCGTACCCGTGGGACGTGCTGCACCTGCGGGTCCAGGGACACTTCGGGGACAACGCGCCGCCCCGGCTGATCCTCGCCGAGACGGTACGCCGGTGGAACGAGACGTGGGACAGCCCGAAGCTGCGGCTGTCCACCAACACCGACTTCTTCACCGACGCGGAGAACCGGCTCGGGGACCGCATCCCGGCGTTCGAGGGCGACTGGGGCGACTGGTGGGTGGAGGGTGTCGGTTCCGGCGCCCGGCCGCAGGCACTGGTCCGCCGCGCCCAGGCCACCGTCACCGACGCGCACAGCCTGTACGGGATGGCCGCCGTGCTCGACCCGGCCGCCCGGACCGGTGAGCAGGCGTCCGCGGCGCAGACGGCCGCCTCCGGCGTCTACCACTCCGTGTCGCTGTTCAACGAGCACACCTGGGGCGCCAGCAACCCGTGGACGTACGGCGACTCCGGCATGCACTCCGGTGAACAGCAGTGGCACTGGAAGTACTCGCACGCGCTGCACGGCAACGACGACGCCGACACGTTCCTCGACCACGCGTCCGCCGCGATCGGCGCGGTACTGCCCACCGCCGAGGGCGTCGACGTGACGTTCTGGGCGGTCAACACCACCCCGGCGGTGCGGACCTCGGTGGTGGCGCTGTTCGTCCGGGAGAGCCGGGTCCCGCTGGACCGGACGCTGTCGGTCGCCGACGGTCGTACCGGCAGGCAGCTGCCCGCGGTCGAGGAGCCGCAGGTGAACCCGGTGCACCGGGACGCCGGGCGGTGGCTGCGGGTCGAGGTACCCGAGATTCCCGCCTTCGGCCTGGTGCGGTTGGACGTGACCGCCTCCGGCGGTGCCGGGGCGGCCCCCGGCGCGGCGCCGGCCGAGCTGCACCTCGGCGCCGGCGGTGACGAGGGTGCCG
>JBAUUM010000545.1:0-4326 GCA_049582705.1 Actinocatenispora sp. | reverse complement strand
GCGGAACGCTGGCGGCGTTCTCGGTCGCTTGCCTACCTACTCCGTAGGCGGCGCTTCCTGCGGCCTTGCCAGCGTTCCGCTGGACCCGACCCGACCGGGCACCGGGAGTAGTGAAACGCTGGCGGCGTTCTCGGTCGCTTGCCTACCTACTCCGTAGGCGGCGCTTCCTGCGGCCTTGCCAGCGTTCCGCTGGACCCGACCCGACCCGACCCGACCGAGACCGCGGACCGGGAGTAACACGGAAGCCGGGGACCCAGGAGCCGGCGCAGGGCGGGGCGGGGCGGGGCGGGGGTCAGTCCTCGGGGTCGACGTCCTCGGGATCGAGCCCGAGCAGGTTCGCGACCTGTTCCACGATGACGTCCTTGACCAGGTCGGCGAGGTCCTCGCGGTCGAGGGCACGCAGCTCCAGCGGGCGCCGGTAGAGCACGATGCGCGGCGGGGTGCTGTCCGTGCCGGGATGACCGGGCAGCAACCGGGCGATCGGTACCTCGCCGTCCTCCAGGACGTCGGCGTCGTACACGTTGAGTGCCGGCGGCACGTCCTCGACGGCGAACTGCACACCGGTCAACTCGTCCGAGAACCGCTGTTCGAGCAGTTCCACGGCGTCGAGCACCATCTCGTCGAACAGCTGCGCCCGGGTGCGGGAGAGCGGCAGGGTGGCCGGCACGAGGCGCCCCCTCAGGCCACGGCCGCGGCGGTCACGGCGTGGCCCCGCCGGTCGGTTGCTCGGGCGGGAAAGGCTGCTCACATCCGACAGCGTAGCCTGGCGCGACCCTCCGCGGCCCGGGCGTGGCGCCGGGTTTCCCGAGGTGTCGGCGGCGACGGCCCGACGCGCCCGCCACGGGACGATCCGGACCCGGTTCTGCGCGGCTCGTGGAACGGCATGACCGGAGGTCCCGCCGCAGGTCCGGGCGTGTCGGGGCGGGTGCGCGGGGAGGTACGCGCGGCGTGGCGGACGGGATTCCGCCCGGCGTGTCGCCGGGCAATGGGACGAACGCACTTCCCTCGGGCGATACCGTGATCGGTCGTGAGGTCATCTCGTCGCTGCACCCGGACCGGCTGCTCGAACGCGGCCGTTGCGACGCTGACCTACGTCTACGCCGACTCCACGGCGGTGGTGGGGCCCCTCGCCGCGTTCGCCGAGCCACACTCGTACGACCTGTGTGAGCAGCACGCCACCCGGCTCACCGCGCCGCGCGGCTGGGATCTGGTCCGGCACGAGGGCGCGTTCGTCGCGCCGGCGCCGACCACCGATGACCTGGTGGCGCTGGCCGAGGCGGTACGCGAGGCGGGTCGTCCGGTCCGCCGGGAGGAACCCGACTTCGACGACGCCCGGGAGGTCGGCCGGCGCGGCCACCTACGGGTGATCCCGCCGCCCGCCTGACCGGCCCGCCTGACCGCCCGCTCGGCCCGCTGCCCGGCCCGCCTGATCCGGGGCTCGCCTGCATCACCCCCGCGTGGCTCACCGTCCCTGGCCGGCGGCTGGTCCGGCCCTCGGTCAGCGCTGTTTCCCCGTTTGGTTGCCGCCTGGACATTTCGGACTGCCGGCCGGATGTGGCAGGCTGGAGTGAGTGACCGAGACGGCGAACGCGGGCGGCATCAGCATCGACGAGGTCCGGCACGGCGGACCGCGCGTCGATCGCGTGTACACGGACGTCCTCAGGCCGTCCTTCCCGCCCGCCGAGCTGGTCTCGCTGGCCTCGCTGCGCGCCGGGGTGACCGCCGGTCGGGTCACGCTGATGATCGCCTCGGACACCCAGGGCGTACCGCACGGTGTGGCGGTCGGCGAGTGGTCCGAGTCGGCCCGGGTGATGCGACTGAACTACCTGGCCGCGGCGCCCGGCGAACGCAGCCGTGGCATCGGCGGTCGGCTGCTGTCCGCGGCGGTGGAGTCCTGGCGTGGGCGGTACCGCCCATTCGTCCTGCTCGCCCAGGTGGAACGCCCCGACCAGCACCGGGCCTCGGCACAGCACGGTGACCCGACGGCGCGGCTGCGCTTCTACCAGCGGTACGGCGCCCGGGCGTTGAACCTGCCGCACTACCAGCCGGCGCTGTCGCCGGGAGGCGACCGGTCGTACGGCCTGCTGCTGATCGCGCTGCACGCGGACGACGAGTTCCGGGTCGGGCCCGAGGAGCTGACCGCGGCGCCGATCCGGCGCTTCCTGGTCGATTTCCTCGCCGCCGGTGACCCCGACCCCGACACCGGGGACGGGACGGACCCGGACGGCGACGGCCGGGTGGACCAGGACGATCCGGCCGCGCTCGCGCTGCTGTCGGCCGCGGAACGCGCGGACGGGATCCGGATGGTGGACCTCGACGACTACCGGCGCATCCCCGCCTCGGCCGGCCAGGTGTCCGGCTGAGTCGACGACACCACCGCCCGGCGTACGAACGGGGTGGTCAGGCCCGGAGGCACGGCGCGCGTCCGGCGGGAGTCGAGGATCGACGCTCGGTGCGGGGTCGGTACCCTGCGAAGAAGTATCCGCAGGACCGACGGGAGTGACCGGCGTGGTGGATCTGGCCCAGATCGTGAAGGCGTACGACGTCCGGGGCACGGTGCCTGACCAGCTCAACGAGCAGGTGTCCCGCGCGGTCGGTGCCGCCTTCGTACGGGTGACCGGCGCCCGCCAGATCGTCGTCGCGCACGACATGCGCGGGTCCTCGCCGGGCCTGGTGTCCGCCTTCGCGGACGGGGCGACCAGCCAGGGCGCCGACGTGGTCAACGCCGGCCTCGGCCCGACCGACATGCTCTACTACGCGTCCGGTTCGCTCGACCTGGCCGGCGCGATGTTCACCGCCAGCCACAACCCGGCCCGGTACAACGGGATCAAGATGTGCCGGGCGGGCGCGCGGCCGATCGGGCAGGAGACCGGGCTGGCGGAGATCCGCGACCTGGCGCAGCAGTTCCTGGAGACCCCGCCGGAGCCGGCCGACCGGGTCGGCACGGTCAGCGAACGGGACCTGCTGGTCGAGTACGCGGCCCACCTGCGGACCCTGGTCGACCTGTCCGGCATCCGGCCGCTGAAGGTCGTCGTGGACGCCGGCAACGGCATGGGCGGATACAGCGTGCCGGCGGTGCTGGGCGACCTGAAGCTGGACGCGCTGCCGCTGGACATCGTGCCGATGTACTTCGAACTGGACGGTTCGTTCCCGAACCACGAGGCGAACCCGCTGGAGCCGAAGAACATCGTCGACCTGCAGGCGAAGGTGCGCGAGGTGGGCGCCGACCTGGGCCTGGCCTTCGACGGCGACGCGGACCGCTGCTTCGTGGTGGACGAGCGCGGCGAGCCGGTCTCGCCCAGCGCGATCACCAGCCTGGTCGCCACCCGTGAGCTGGCGAAGCACCCGGGCGCCACGATCATCCACAACCTGATCGTGTCGCACGCGGTGCCCGAGATCGTCCGGGAGCACGGCGGCGAGCCGGTCCGCACCCGGGTCGGGCACTCGTTCATCAAGGCGGAGATGGCCGAGACGGACGCGGTGTTCGGCGGGGAGCACTCGGCGCACTACTACTTCCGGGACTTCTGGTTCGCCGACACCGGGATGCTGGCCGCGATGCACGTACTGGCCGCGCTCGGGTCCAGCGACGGGACCCTGTCCGCGCTGGTCGCCGAGTTCAGCCGGTACGCCGCCTCCGGCGAGGTCAACTCGACCGTCGAGGACCAGGCCGGCCGGCTGGCTGCGGTACGGGCGGCGTTCCCCGACGCGCGGATCGACGAGCTGGACGGGACGACCGTGGAGTTCGCCGACGGTTCCTGGTTCAACCTGCGGGCGTCCAACACCGAGCCGCTGCTGCGGCTCAACGTGGAGGCGTCCGACGCCGACCGGATGGCCGAACTCCGCGACGAGGTGCTGGCCGTCGTCCGCGGGTGATGTCCGGCGCGCTGACCCGTACCACCGACCTGTACGAGGGGTGAGGATGTCCGAGAAGACCGCACCGGTCCTGGACGACGACCTGCTGTCGATCCTGGCGTGTCCGGACGAGCACCACGCGCCGCTGACCTACGACGCGGCCGCCCAGACACTGACCTGCACCGAGTGCCGCCGCATCTTCGAGGTGGTGGACGGGATCCCGGTGCTGCTGCTCGACGAGGCCCGGCCGGCCCCCAAGACCGACGAGGCAGGGTGAGTACCGTGTCGTCCTCCGGTTCGGCCGGAGTCAGCGGGCACCGCACCGTCGACGAGGGACTGCTGGACGATCCGGCCCAGCTCGACGCCGCCGACCCGGGCTTCATGCTGCGCGCGGTCGCGTCCGGTGGCCCGCAGGTTCGCGAGGCGATGTCGCTGGCGGCCGAGGCGGACCTGGGTTCGCTCGCGGACGAGGGC
>JBAUUM010000544.1:0-8854 GCA_049582705.1 Actinocatenispora sp. | reverse complement strand
GGCCACTTCAGTGCCGCGCCGTACGGGTTGGCCGGGTCCGTCGCGGCCAGTACCAGTGCCGACTGGGTGCCGGCGCGGTCCGCGCGGCCCGGTGACCAGCCCGCACGGTCCACATCGGACGATCGGTCGGCCAGTGCGCGGAGCCGGTCCACCGCGCCGGGCACCGCGAACTGCGCGGCGCCCAACGACTCCACGAAGTAGCCACGCCGTGCGGCCCCCCGTTCCTCCAGCGCGGCGAGCACCGGGTACACGGCGGCGAAACCACCCGGCACCTGCTCGGCGCTCACCGCCCCACGGGTCAGTACGCCGTGCCGTTCCAGCAGTGCCTCGGCGCGGGCGGCGGCCCGCCGGGTCGGGTCGGCATCGCGCGCCGGCAACCGGTACCAGCGGCCGGCCGCCGTCGGCGGGCCGACCCTGGTCGGCAGCATGCCTCGCCGCAGCGCCGTCCCGGACCGGCCGGACCGTCGGTACCGTGACCTCGCCGGGGCCGGGCGGGACCGGTGCGCGCCGCCACCCGCGAGCAACGCCCGCAGCGGCGCAAGCGTGTCGTTGGACAGGTGGCCCGACCAGACCAGGTCCCACAGTGCGGCGGTGAGTTCCTCGTCGGTCGGCCCCGGCGCCGGCCCGCCGGCCCAGGTGTCCGGACCCCCGCCGGCGCCGTCCGGGCCGGCGGAGAGAACAGTGACGCGGTCCGCGAGGTCACGGAAGAACAGTGCCTGTCCGCCCTCCAACGCGGTGAGCACCGCGGCGTGCAGCGGCGTGCCGACCGGCTCCGGGTCGACCGGCGGCAGCAGCAGGTCGGCGGTGTCCGCGAAGGCCAGCGTCAGGTATCCGTCCGAGGAGGGCAGCGCCCCGGCGCCGGCCCAGACCACTTCGCCGGACGCGCACAGCTGGTCGAGATAGGCGGGCGTGTAGTCGGCGACCCGGGCCGGCAGCACCAGCCGCTCCAGCGCCGAGGCGGGCAGCGCGAGCCCGGCCAGCTGCTCGATCGCGCCGGCCACCGCGTCGACGCCGCGGTTGCCCTCGCCGATGCGTTGCCAGCGCGGCAGGAAACGGGCCAGGGCACTGGGCGGTGACGGCTCGATCTCCCGGCGCAGCGCAGCCAGCGACCGCCGGCGCAGGATCCGGAGCACCTCGGCGTCGCACCACTCGGTGCCCACCCCGCCCGGGGTGAACTCCCCGGTGACCAGCGCACCGCCGGACCGCAGCCGGCGGAGGGTCTCCTCGACCACCGCCACGCCCAGGCCGAGCCTGGCCGCACAACTCGACGGATGGAACGGCCCGTGGCTCCGTGCGTACCGCAGGACCAGGTCACCGAGCGGGTCGGCGACCGGCTCGGTGAACGCCTCCGGCACCCCCACGGGCAGGGCGGCACCGAGCGCGTCGCGTACCCGGCCGGCGTCCTCGATGGCCAGGAACCGGTCGGCGCCGGCGATCCGGACCACGATGGCGCGGTGCGCCGCGGTCAGCTCGGTCAACCAGTCGGCCGCGATGCCCCGCTCGGCGGCCTCCGCCGTGGACAGGTCGCCGACCAGACGGAGGATCTCGGCGGCGTCCTCGGCGTCGCGGGCCCGCCGGTCGGGTGTCAGCCACTGCAGCCGGCGCTCGGTTTCCGCCACCACCTCCGGGTCCAGCAGCTCCCGCAGTTCCGCGGCGCCGAGCAGCTCGGCCAGCAGTGTGGGATCCAGCTCCAGCGCGGCGGCCCGCCGCTCCGCCAGCGGCGCGTCACCCTCGTACAGGAACGCGCCGACGTAGCCGAACAGCAGGGACCGCGCGAACGGGGACGGCCGCGCCGTCTCCACCTCCACCAGCCGGACCGAGCGGGCCGACACGGCACGCATCAGGTCGGTCAGCCCGGCCAGGTCGAACACGTCGCGCAGGCACTCGCGCGCCGCTTCCAGGGTGATCGGGAAGTCGGCGTAGTCGCGGGCCACGTCGAGCAGCTGTGCGGCCCGTTGGCGCTGCTGCCACAGTGGGGTACGGCGACGTGGATCGCGCCGGGGCAGCAGCAGCGCCCGCGCCGCGCACTCCCGGAACCGCGCCGCGAACAGTGCCGAGGTGCCGACGGCGTCGTGTACGAGCTGGGTCAGTTCGTCGGGGTCGAACGCGACCAGATCGGCGCCGGGCGGCTCGTCCGCGGTGTCCGGCAGTCGGACCACGATGCCGTCGTCGGACGGCTGCGCCTGGGCGTCCAGGCCGTACCGTTCCCGCAGCCGGGCCGCGATGGCCAGCGCCCACGGCGCGTTGACCCGCTGCCCGAACACCGAGTGCACCACGAGACGCCAGTCGCCGAGCTCGTCGCGGAACCGCTCGACCAGTACCGTGCGGTCGTCCGGCACGTGCCGGGTCGTGGCCCGCTGCTCGGCGACGTAGCGGACCAGGTTGCCGGCGGCGAAGTCGTCCAGGCCGGACTCCTTGAGCATGCCGGTTGCCGCCTCCTCGGGCGCCGCGGACAGCTCACGCAGCAGACCGCCGATGGCCCGTCCCAGCTCGACCGGCCGGCCGACCGTGTCACCTTTCCAGAACGGCATCCGGGCCGCCCGCCCCGGTGCGGGGGTGACCAGCACCCGGTCCGGGGTGATGTCCTCGATCCGCCAGCTGGTCGAGCCGAGCAGGAACACGTCGCCCACCCGCGACTCGTACACCATCTCCTCGTCCAGCTCGCCGACCCGGGCGCCCTTCTCCGAGCCCGCCAGGAAGACACCGAACAGGCCCCGGTCCGGGATGGTGCCGCCGGAGATGACCGCCAGCCGCTGCGCGCCCGGCCGGCCGGACAGCCGGTCGGTGGTGCGGTCCCACACCAGGCGGGGCCGCAGCTCGGCGAAGGCCTGCGACGGGTACCGGCCGGCCAGCATGTCCAGCACCGCGTGCAGGGCCGAGGTGGGCAGTTCCGCGAACGGGGCCGCCCGGCGCACCAGGCTCGCCACGTCGTCGACCTGCCAGTCGTCCAACGCCACCATCGCGACGATCTGCTGCGCGAGCACGTCGAGCGGGTTGCGCGGGTAGTGCAGCTCCTCGATGGCGCCCTGCCGCATCCGGCTCGCCACCACGGTGCACGGCGCGAGGTCGCCCCGGTGCTTGGGGAACACCACGCCGAACGACGGCGCGCCGACCTGGTGACCGGCCCGGCCGACGCGCTGGAGCCCGGACGCGACGCTCGGCGGCGCCTCCACCTGGACCACCAGGTCGACCGCGCCCATGTCGATGCCCAACTCCAGGCTGCTGGTGGCGACCACCGCGGGCAGCCGGCCGGACTTCAGCTCCTCCTCGATGTTCTTGCGCTCCTCACGGGACACCGAACCGTGGTGCGCGCGGGCGATGACGGGCGCCACGCCGGCCGCCACCCCCGACTCGGCGATGGCTTCGGCCGGGAACCTGTCCGGGTCGGGCAGCGGTGCGCCGGTCAACCGCTCCGCGTGCAGCTCGTTGAGCCGGGCGCAGAACCGCTCGGCCAGCCGCCGCGAGTTGGCGAACACGATGGTGGACCGGTGCTCCAGCACCAGGTCCAGCACCCGGCTCTCCACCGCGGGCCAGATGGACGGTCGCCGGGTCGGTGCTGCGGCGGGATCGTACGAGTCGTCGTCGGCCCCGTCGTCCGGCACCTCGTCGAGCGCGGTCATGTCCTCCACCGGCACCCGGACCGAGAGTTCGACGGTCTTCTCCGAGGGCGGCGCGACCACGGTCACCGGTGCGCTGCCGGCCAGGAAGCGCGCCGTCTCGTCGACCGGGCGCACCGTCGCGGACAGGCCGATGCGCTGGGCCGGCCGTTCGAGCAGCGAGTCGAGCCGTTCCAGGGACACCGCCAGGTGCGCGCCGCGCTTGGTGGAGCACACCGCGTGCACCTCGTCCACGATCACCGTCTCGACGCCGCGCAACGCCTCCCGGGCGGCGGAGGTCAACAGCAGGAACAGCGACTCCGGCGTGGTGATCAGGACGTCCGGCGGGGTGCGGGCGAAGCCGCGCCGTTCGCTGGCCGGGGTGTCCCCGGTGCGCATCCCGACGGTGATGTCCGGACGGTCGAGTCCCAGCCGGCCCGCGGCCTGCCGGATGCCGGCCAGCGGGGCCCGCAGGTTGCGTTCGATGTCGACGGCGAGTGCCTTCAGCGGACTGATGTACAGCACCCGGCAGCGTCGCCCCGGGTCGGGGGCGGGCTCGGTGGCCAGCCTGTCCAGCGACCACAGGAAGGCCGCGAGCGTCTTGCCCGAGCCGGTGGGCGCCACCACGAGGGTGTGGTCGCCGGACCCGATCGACCGCCAGGCCCCGTCCTGCGCGGCGGTCGGTCGGGCGAAGGCGCCCTCGAACCAGGCCCGGGTCGCGGGCCGGAAGTCGTCGAGCGCGGAGCCGGTGTCACCCACGCGTCCATCCTGCCGCGCGGGTCCGACAGTCACGGTACGGGTGGCGAACCGTCCGGGTTGTCCGACTGCTCCGTCTCCGCGGTCGCGCGTCGTCCGGCCGGGCCGCCCGTCAGCCGCCGGCGGGGCGGGTGAGCCGGTCGCGCAACCGGTCCCGTACCGCGGGCCATTCCCGGTCGGTCACCGAATAGACCACGCTGTCGCGCATGCTCCCGTCGGTACGGATCATGTGGTTACGCAGGACACCGTCCCGGGACGCGCCGAGCCGTTCGATGGCCCGCTGCGAGCGTTCGTTGCCGAGGTCGGTGCGCCAGCTGACCCGCCGGGCCCCCAGCTCCTCGAACGCCCGGGTCATCAGCAGCAGCTTCGCCTCGGTGTTGATGCCGCCGCGCCACCAGGGCCGGCCGAGCCAGGTGTAGCCGATCTCGACCCGCCGGTGCTCGGGCACGATGTCGTAGAACGAGGTCATGCCCACCGCCCGACCGGTGGAGAGGTCGACCTGTGCCCAGCTGATCCGCTGCCCGTCGTTGCCGGCCCGGATCGCACCGGCCAGGTGGCGGGCCATGCCGTCGCGGTCGGTCGGCTGATCGGTGCCCAGCCAGCGCCACACCTCGGGGTCGCGGCCCGCCTCGAGCAGGTCGTCGACGTGCGCCAGGCTCAGCGCCTCGAGCCGTACCAGCCGGCCCGTCATCGTCGCGGGCTCGAGCCACGGCGACCGGGGTGGCCGCGGGCCGCGCCGCCAGTCGAGCAGGTATCCGGGCAGTGGGCGGCTGGCGTCGTCGGGTTCGGGAGCCCCGGCGGTCAGCCGCAACGGCAGCACGCCGGCCCAGTGCGGCAGATCGAGGTCCGCGTCGTCGTCCTTGACACCGTCGGTACGGCTCTTCACCGACGCCTCGGCGAGCGGTACGGCCAGTACCGCGGTCGCGGCCAGCTCCCGATCGGTGGGTGGCCGGCTGTCGGTGCCACGGCCGGTCGCGATCTGGTCGACGAGCGCCGCGAGCACGGCCCGCTTCGTGCCGGCGTCGGTGACCGGGGTGGCCCGGCCGTGCACCACGACGGACCGGTAGTTGACCGAGTGGTGGAACTGGGAGCGTGCGAACGCGAGGCCGTCGATCAGCGTGACCGCGATGCAGACGTCCATGCCGTCGCGGCCGGCGAGCATGGGTCCGCTGCCGGTGGAACCGTGCAGGTAGAGCGTGTCGCCGATGCGGACGTGCAGGGTCGGCAACACCCGCGGCCCGTCGTCGGTGACGAAGGTGAGATGGCAGTAGAGCGCCTCGTCGACGACCTGGTCGAGCAGGGCGCGGTCGCGCATCCGTTCCGCGTAGCGGTGTGGTGTGGTCCGTGCGGTGACGACGAGGTCCGACATGACGCGGCTCCGGTTGCTCTCGGAAGTTTGTTCTAGTACAATTCTTTAACTGTGCCAGCACATTATCACGGATCGACCGCGGTCGAGATCGCCGCCAGCGTCGAGACGGCCGTACGCTCCGGCGACCTACGGCCCGGCGACGCGCTGCCCCCGGTACGCCGCCTCGCGGTCGAGCTGCACGTCAGCGCCGCCACCGTCGCTGCCGCATACCGTGACCTGCGCCAACGTGCGATCGTCGAGACCGCCGGCCGGGCCGGCACCCGGGTGCGCTCGCGGCCCGCCGTCGGCGAACGGATGGTGCGCCGCCTCGACGTCCCGCCCGGCGCCCGCGACCTCGCCGAGGGCGGACCCGATCCGCGCCTGCTGCCCACCCTCGGCGATCGACTGGGTCGGCTCGCCACCCTGCCCGCCTGGCGGGTGCCCGGCGGGTACGACGCGGCCGGCCCGCTGCCCGACCTGCTCGCCGCGGCCCGCGAACGGATCGCGGCCGACGGGATCGACGCCGACGCCCTCACCGTGACCAGCGGCGCGCTGGACGGCATCGAGCGCACCCTCAGCGCCCACCTGGCCCCCGGCGACCGCATCGGCGTCGAGGACCCGGGTTGGGCGAACCTGCTCGACCTGCTCGCCGCACTGCGTCTCACCCCCGTACCGGTGCCGGTCGACGACGAGGGGCCGACCCGGTCCGGTCTGCGGGCCGCGCTCGCCGCCGGGGTACGGGCGGTGATCGTCACCAGTCGTGCGCAGAACCCCACTGGCGCCGTGGTCAGCGCCACCCGCGCGACCGAACTGCGTACCCTGCTCGCCGGACACCCGGGGACGCTGGTCATCGAGGACGACCACGCGGCCGAGCTGTCCGAGCAGCCGCTCGCCCCGCTGGTCGGCGTGACGGCCGCGTGGGCGTTCGTGCGTTCGGTTTCCAAGCCCTACGGGCCGGACCTGCGGCTGGCGGTGCTGGCGGGGGACCAGGCCACCGTCGCCCGGGTGGCCGGCCGGCAGCGGCTGGGTGCCGGATGGGTGTCCACGGTCCTGCAACGGCTGGTACTGGAACTCTGGCGGGACCCGGAGGTGGCCGACCTGATCGGGCGGGCGCGGCTCGACTACGCGACCCGGCGTGAGGCGCTGCGCGGCGCGCTGGTCGAGCGCGGCATCCCGGCACGTGGCCGCAGCGGCATCAACGTCTGGGTACCGGTGGACGACGAGACGGTCGCGCTGACCCGGCTGCGCGACGCCGGATGGGTGGTCGCTCCCGGTGCGGCGTTCCGGCTGTCCAGCGGGCCCGGCCTGCGCATCACGGTCAGCGAACTGGACGTCGCCGACATCGAACCACTGGCCGACAGCGTCGCGCGGTCGCTCGCCGGGACACCCGCCCGGTACGGTGCCTGACCGCCGGGACCCCGGTGCGCACGGCGGGATACCGTCGAGGGGCCGAGTAGGTGGTGCCCCGCGACGGTGGCTTTGCCGGAGCCGGCGCATGCCGACGACGGCGCATAGTGCGGCCGCGCAGTCCGGTGACCGTACGTCCCGGCGGTGGCGGTCCGGCCGGAGCGCCGTGATCGGTGCACGGCGGTCGCGGAGCGTGGCGGGTCGGGCGGGTATCGTGGCGGACCGGCGGACGAGCGGAGGGACCAGGGTGCGGCGAACCGATTTCTGGAGCCGGATGGAGCAGGTCTTCGGCCCGGCCTACGCCGCCAGCGTGGCAGCGGACCAGGTGCTGCCACAGCTCGACGGGCGCACCGTGGAACAGGCTCTCGCCGGCGGCGAGGACATCGTCGAGGTGTGGCGCGCGGTCTGCCAGGCGTACTCCGATCGGGTGCCTTCCCGGCTCCGGTGACGACTCACCCGGGGAACTACCACATTCGAACAGGCGTTCGGGTACTGTCCACACCGGTACGTCGTTTGTCCACAGCTGCGGGGCGCCTGCTCGTTTCTGTCAGACCGGGCGCCTAGCGTGTCAGCCGTGACCAAGCGATCGAATGCTAAGGCAGCAGTAGGGGTGGCAGGCATGGCAGCAGGGGGAGCAAGCCCCGATCGGACCAAGGCGCTGGACATGGCGCTGGCCCAGATCGACAAGCAGTTCGGCAAGGGTTCGGTGATGCGGCTCGGTGACCGCGCCGCCGTGCCGATCTCGGCGATCCCCACCGGGTCGATCGCGCTGGACGTGGCCCTCGGCATCGGGGGTTTCCCGCGCGGCCGGGTGGTGGAGATCTACGGCCCGGAGAGCAGCGGCAAGACGACCGTGGCGCTGCACGCCGTGGCGAGCGCGCAGGCCGCGGGGGGAATCGCGGCCTTCATCGACGCCGAGCACGCGCTGGACCCGGAATACGCGAAGGCGCTCGGGGTGGACACCGACGCGTTGCTGGTGTCCCAGCCCGACACTGGTGAGCAGGCGCTGGAGATCATGGACATGCTGATCCGCTCCGGCGCGATCGACATCGTGGTCATCGACTCGGTGGCGGCACTGGTTCCCCGGGCCGAGATCGAGGGCGAGATGGGCGACAGTCACGTCGGCCTCCAGGCGCGCCTGATGAGCCAGGCGCTGCGCAAGGTCACCAGCGCGCTCAACAACGCCGGCACCACCGCCATCTTCATCAACCAGCTCCGCGAGAAGATCGGCGTCATGTTCGGCTCTCCGGAGACGACCACCGGTGGTAAGGCGCTGAAGTTCTACGCGTCGATCCGGCTCGACGTGCGACGCATCGAGAGCCTGAAGGACGGCGCCGACGTCGTCGGTAACCGCACCCGGGTCAAGGTCGTCAAGAACAAGTGCGCGAGCCCGTTCAAACAGGCGGAGTTCGACATCATGTATGGCAAGGGCATCAGCCGGGAGGGCTCGCTGATCGACGTGGGTGTCGAGCAGGGGCTGATCCGCAAGTCCGGCGCCTGGTACACGTACGAGGGCGACCAGCTCGGCCAGGGCAAGGAGAACGCCCGACAGTTCATGCGGGACAACCCTGACGTGGCCAACGAGGTCGAGAAGCGCATCAAGGAGAAGCTGAACATCGGGCCGTCCGTCGAGGCGGAGGCCCCCGAGGCGAAGTCCGAACCGGTGGACTTCTGATCCGATGACCACCGGGCGGCAATCACGGCGGCAGCCTCGGAAGGGTGGATCGGCCGGTGAGCAAGCTCCGGC
>JBAUUM010000543.1:0-10943 GCA_049582705.1 Actinocatenispora sp. | reverse complement strand
CGCCGGAACGGCGGACGGCCGGTCGGCGGCGAGGGCGGCGGCCAGCTCGTCGGTGCCGCGGACCCAGTGCGCCAGTCCGGCCCGGTGGAAGGTGAGCGCGTTGTCCCGGCCGTGCCCGGGCAGTTCCCGGTAGATGAGCACCGGGACGCCCAGCTGCATCGCCTCGATCGAGGTGACCCCGCCGCCGTTGGTCACCACGACGTCGCACGCCATCATCAGGGCCGCCATGTCCTCGACCCAACCGAACGCGACGCCGATGCCGGCCTCGGTCAACGTATGGCGCAGCGCGGTGTTCGCGGCGCAGACCACCACCGGGGTCGCGCAGCCGGAGGCGGCGACGTCCCGGGCGGTCCGCTCCACGTCGCCGACCCCCCAGGCACCGCCGACGACCAGGGCGAGCCGGCCGGTGGCCGGCAGTCCGAACTCCCGCCGGGCCGCCGGTGTGGGCATCCCGGTGCCGGACCGGAACGCCGGCCGGACCGCCGGGTCGACCAGCCGTACGTCGGTGGCGCCGAGATCGGCGGCCTCGTCCGCGGTCACCTGGTGCGCGGCCAGGTACGTGTCGATGCCCGGCGCGATCCACAGTGGATGTACCGCGACATCGGTGAGATAACTCGACACCGGCACGCCGATCCGCCCGCGGCGCCGCATCCGGGCGAGTACCTGACTGGCCCCCGGGTACGTCGAGACCACAGTGGACGCCGTACTCGCCGCGGCGCGCATCGCACGACCCGTGAGCGCCGTGGTCAGTACGGCGATCACGGTGATCAGCGGCCGCCAGCGCAGTGCCGCGCACAGCCAACCCCAGCTGCCCGGCGCGTGCTCCAGCTGGAGCGAGTACGCCCGGCGGGCCAGGGTGCCGATCCGCCACGGGAACATGTCCAGGAACTCGTGGATGTCCACTGTGTACCCGTCGGCGGTGAGTCGGCGGGCGAGCTCGTTCGCGGCGGCGTTGTGGCCCCCACCGATGCTGGCGGACACCACGGCGACGGTACTGCCGGGACCGCGACGGGTCGGCAGCGCCGGGGCGGCCGGGGCGGACACGCCGGCTCCCGTGCACGGAGCCGGCGAAGTCATCGTCGCTCGTGGTACGGACCTGCGGGCATGCTGCTGGCCGCGGTTGGCCGGCCCGGTCGTCGATGCTGGAGCCACTCTGGGCATCGGGTCGCTCTCCGGAGACGTCGCTGGAAGGGGACGGCCGACGAGATGATCTCGCCGGCCGTCATCGACCATGTCAGTTTTCGGAGCTCGGCAACATGCTGGCTTCCCCTGAATTCGGGCTGGGGACAGCCCCCCAGTCGCCCCTGATACCCGACCCCCGGTGCCGTCCGTGGCAGGGTGCGAACCGGCGCGCGGTGCGGGCCCGTGCGCGGTCCGGTCCGTGTCGCGCGCGGATCCACGTCCCGCGCGGGGTGGCCACGGCCCCGTCACGGTGCGGTTCGGGGTCTTCTGGGGGAACCGTCCGGATGTCGGCGCATCGGATCTCGCCGAGGGTGAGGCGGTGACCAACGACGACCTGACGACGTGCCACGTCCTCGCCATCCCGGGGGAGGCCGTGTGCACCTGTTGACGGAGTGGACGACGGGCCTGCCCGTGTACCTGATGTGCCTGGTGCCCGGCCTCGTCGTGATGACCGAGCCGGCCCTGGTCGCCGGTGTCCTGCTGCCCAGCGTGGGATCCATGATGCTGCTCGGCTTCCTGGCCCACTCCGGTGCGGTGAGCCTGGCGGTGGCCGTACCCACCGGCATCCTGGCGGCGTTGACCGGTGACTCGTTGGCGTTCCTGGTCGGCCGTCGGTGGGCGCGGCCACGGTGGGCCGGCCGCCGCGACTCGGTACGACGGGCGGTGGGGGAGCGACGGTGGGACCGCGCGGAGTGGCTGACGCTGCGCTACGGCGGACTGGCGGTCGTCGCGGCGCGGTACCTGACGGGCCTGCGTACCCTGGTGCCCCGGCTGGCCGCCCTGTCCGGCATGCGGTACCGCCGGTTCCTGGCGCACAGCGTCCCGGCCGGCGTCACGTGGGGGACGACGTTCGTACTGGCCGGGTACCTCGCGGGCGCCTCGTACCTCAAGGTGGCCGACGCGGTGGGGGTGGCCGGGCTGCTGGTGCTCGGTGCGGTGGCGGTCGCGATCGCCGGCGCCGTCACGATCTGGCGGTTCCGTGCCCGTCGCGTGGCGCGGAACGCCACCGCGCTGCTCGCCGCCCCGGTCGCGCCCGGCGGGACAACCGGCCCGACCGGTGATGCCGCCGCACGGCGGTGATCCCGGCCGGCCCACCAACTGTCCATTATGGATTGATCGAGGTCGCCGCGGGACGTGCCGACCGTAGCGCGCCCTGCGGGTGCGCCGCCGGTCGGCCGGTGCGCCGGCGACGCCGCCGCCCGTACCGACCAGGTGCGGCACATCACCGACCAGGGCCGCCTTTCGCGGTTTTCCGGCTAACCATGCGGCCTGCGTTATACGGTCCAGATCAGCGGTCGATCCGGTGACGCGGTGGCAGGAGCAGGTACGCCGCACCGCCCGAAGGTCGGCCGGATGCGTCCGATCACCGAAGGGGGCAGCGGTGTCGCTCGGGTCGTCGCGGGGAGCAGGGGACCGGATGGGGCGCTGGTGGTTCTTCATCGGGACGGGAGCCGTCTGGATCCTGGCCTCCTTCGCCGTACTGCAGCTCGGCCTGCGCAGCACGACGGAGGTCGCCACGGTGTTCGGTGCCGGTGCGCTCAGCGCCGGGGTCAACGAGTTCGTCATCGCGGCGGCCCGACGGCGCTGGAGGTGGGGTCACGCCACGCTCGGCGTGCTGTTCGTGGGCGCCGCCGTGCTCGCCTGGTTGTGGCCGTCGCCGGGCTACCAGACGCTGGCCGCGCTCGTCGGATGGTGCCTGCTGGCGAAGGGGACCGTCGACATCGTGCTGGCCCTCGCCGAACGCCGCAGCTTCGAGCTCTGGTGGCTGCGCCTCATCAGCGGCGTCGTCGAGCTGTTGCTGGCGTTCTGGGTGGTGGACTATCCGGCACGGTCCGTCTCGCTACTGGTGCTCTGGCTGGGGCTTTCGGCGCTGCTGCGCGGGATCACCGAGATCGTGCTGGGATTCGGCGGACGGCACATGTCGGCCCCGATCGCGAGGACCACGCTGTCGTTCACCGATCCCGGGCTCAGCGGCGTCGGACTGGCCGGGACCGTGGACGGTGGCCGGCCCACCGGTGGGCTGAGCGACGGCGGGTTCGGCAGCGTCGGGCTCACCGGCACCGGGTACAGCCCGACCGGGCTCGCCGACCGTGACCCGTTCACCGAATGGCCGGACAACCCGGCGCCGGTACGCCCCCTGACCGGTCACAGCGCCCAGGACTCCCCGTACCCGCTGCCCATGCCGAACGGGTCCGGCGCGCACCGGGCACCCGGAAACGGCACGGCGGGGCAGCCCGGTACCGATCCGACGGGCCTGGACGGCTGACATGATCCCCGGGCAGTGCGGTCGACCCGGCGACAACGGGACGTCAGCCCCACGGCGTCACCCGCCCCAGGGCGCGGACCAGCCGGATCTCGTTCGCCGCGGTCATGGCAGCACGGACCACGCGGGCGCCGTGCCAGCGTGCGACGGCCTCGACCCGGTGCCGCCGACCGGCCATCAGGGCCACGATGGCCCCCGCGCCGGGAGTGAGGCTGCCGGCGGTCCGGCGTACCAGGGCGTCGTCGAGTCCCGCCTCACCCGGCCGGCGCAGCGTCACGTCGGCCGCCGCGTGCGCCACCGGTACCACGAACAGCGCCCCGACGACCGTCGCCCAGTTCGCATGGACGGGTGGGCCGCTCGCCCCCCGGTGCCGGGCCGTCTCGATCTGCGCGGTGCCGTCCGGGCGACGCCAGAGCAGCGCGGCGTCGGTCAGATGCCCGGGCCGCCGGGTGGGTCTGTCCCGGCCACGCTGCCAGAACGCCGCGGCGCCGGCGAAACTGTCGAATGAGAGCACCACAAGATCAGCCATGGTTACTCCTGTCCCGTACGCGCCCCGCGTGGCCGTGCGAGGCCACCACGACGGGCACCTCATGGTATCCCGATCGCACCGTTGGGTTCACCGGTTCCGTTGTGCGGCAAGGGATGTTGTGATCTTCGCGGAACCGGTCAGGTGACCCGCGGCGGCGGGAAGGCCGGCACGGCACGCGTGGGTGGACTTCGGCCACGGCGGCGGCGACGGCCGGCATCAGGGCATGCCGGGCAACGGTCACGCTCCGTGCCCGTCTCCCGTGGACCGGGTCCGGTCGATGGTGTCCCGTGTCCGGTCCCGGAGACGCGGTCGCCCCCGGCGCGCGGGCGGCGCGACGGGGGCGACAGAGCGGTGCGGGGGTCAGCCGCCGTTGGTCGGGTGGTACGCCGGGGCCTTCATCGCCTTCGGGGCCACGCCGTCGACCGCGCCGACCGCGTCGAGGAACGCGCGTCCCATCACCGCGCGGGCCGCGATGGCCGGGTGAGTGGCCGAGAAGTTGTCCACGTCGCCGAGGCCGTGCGCGAACATCGAGTAGGTCAGCACGGGCTTGCCCGCCGCGTCGAAGAAGATGCCCGCCTCGTTGCGGCCGTCGTCCAGCCAGCCGGCCTTGGTCGCCACGTTGAGTCGTTCGTTCGTCGACATGTTCAACCGGATGCCGTCGGTGAACGCGATCGGTGAACGGAGCAGACTCAGCAGGAATCCGGTCGACGCCGCGGACAGCAGCTGCCCGGTGACCAGCTTCTGCAGCAGGTCGTGCATCTCCTTCGGGGTCGTCTGGCCCAGGAAGAACCGGTTCGGGTTCTCGACCGGTTCCACCTGGGTCTTCGGGAACCCCTTGGCGACCAGCGTGTCGTTGATCTCCTTGGCCGGGCAGACCAGCCCGCACAGCCGTACCGCGGTGTCGTCGGAGATGGTCAGCAACGCGGCCAGCGCATGCCCGACCGTGACGGAGCTGGGGTACGCGCCGTCCAGGCTGAAGATGCCGTCACCGCCCGGGATGACGATGTCGGCCGTCACGTCGATCTGCTGGTCGAGCGTGAGCTCACCGCGGTCGATCTTGTCGAGGACCGCGGTGGCGACCGGGACCTTGTTGACGCTGTAGGCCTCGACGCTCTGGTCGGAGCCCTCGTCGACGGCTGCCGTGAGGGTGCCGTCCGTGCCCGGCAGCGAGATGTACGTGTTCCACGTGCCCCCCGCGGCCGTGGACTGCTGCGTGTACACCTCCTTCACCAGGGTTGGCGCGTCGCCTGCCGTGCCCGGCTTCGCCTTGTGCGGCTTGGTCTTGTCCGGCTTGGTCTTGTCCGGCGTGGCCTGCGCCGGAGCGCTCGCCGCGGTGCCGAGCAGCGCCCCGGCCGCCGCGGTGCCGAGGCCGAGGCCGAGCGCAGCCCGTCGGTTCACTCGTGGTGACACACTGTCTCCATCCATCCGTACTGGTTTCAGACCCTGGCAGCCTAACTGTCCGTAGAGCGCCGAACATCGCCGCAGTCCGATGTGTCACGCTTCCCGCGCTCCGGTCAACCCATCACCCGTGTTCGGCGTCCCCGTCGCCACGCACCGTGCGCGCGACGCCGGGCAGCAGCGTGCTCAGTCCCCGTACCGCAGCGCGACGGAACGTGGCGAAGTCGTGCCCACCCGCCGACTCGTGGTACGAGACCTGGTAGCCCTTGGCGGTCAGTACCGTGCGCAGGTGGCGGTTGGCGGCGCGCTGGTCGACGCCCGGCGAGAGCGGTGAGGCGCCCGTCTCCAGGGATCCCACGTCCAGCGCGAAACGCACCGGCCGGCGGTCCCCGGCCGCGAACTGCCGGGTCATCCACTCCGGCTCGTCGTCCATGCCCCACCCGTCGGCCGTCGGCCGGTAGCCCCACCAGAAGCTGCCCGAACAGGCCAGTACCGCGCCGAACGCATCCGGCCGCAGGAACGCCGCGTGCGCGGCACCGAGCCCGGTCAGGCTGTTGCCACCCAGGACCACCGGACCGTCCGCGACGGCGTACCCGTCCCGCAGCATCGGCAGCAGCTCGTCGGCGAGCATCGTGGCCAGTGCCGGGTTCGCCGACATCTCCCGCATCCGGGCGGCCATCGCGTCCGCCGGGTTGTGTACGAACGCGACCACGGCCGGCGCCATCTCCCCGGCGTCGATCAGGCGGTCGAGCGCCACGTGCAGCCGGCCGACCCGCAACCAGGCCTCGCCGTCGAGCAGTACCACGAGGGGGTACGGTCCGGCCCCGTATCCCGGCGGCAGGTAGACGGTGACGTCGCGTTCGTTGCCCAGCGCGGTGGAGGTCAGCCGCCGGGTGCGACACGTGGTGGTGTCCGGACCGTCGAACCACGGTGCCGTTGTGGCGCCGGGTAGCTCCAGCACGGAGTCCCACTGCTCCTGCGGTGCCTGGTCGGCACCGGCGATCATCGCCGCCTGCGGGAACATCCGGCGCGGGTTCACCGGATCGGCGAACGAGCGGTCCCGGGCCTCGGCCATCAACCGGACCAGCAGCGCCATGTCGTCGTGGTCGACGTCGAGGAACGGGTCGTCCACCAGGTACTGGTAGACGGTGGTCACGCCCGGGTCGGCGAGCACGCTGCGGTACCAGACCTCGGTGCCGTCGATCCGCGTCATCGGGTGCGACAACGCGTTGCGGTCCTCGAACAGCTGCGCGCCGCGCAGCGACACCTGCCGCTGCGGTCCGACCCAGACGAAGCTCACCAGGTACCCGTCGCCCACCCGCTCGATCAGCGGACCGGCGGCGGCCCGCAGATCGGCGACCAGTTCCGCGGTGGCGCGGACCGGATCCTCGGCGGCGGCCCTGACGAACTGCTCGATGCGAACGCTCTGCATGGGTTCTCCGTTTCGGGTACGGGGGACAGGGGTGTGCGCGGCCGGGTCACCTGCACAGGCATCCGGCGCGCAGCTCGCGTCGGAGCCGGTGAACCGGCCGCGCAGGGAGTGGTCGTGGGAGACGACCACCAGCCCGCCGGGGAAACCGGCGAGGGCATGCTCCAGCTCCCCGACCAGGATCGGGGAGAGATGGTCGGTGGCTTCGTCGAGCAGCAGCATCTCCGGCGACGCGGCGAGCGGACAGGCCAGCGCCAACCGGGCGGTCTCGCCGACGGTGCGGGCGTCGGCGGGGTCGAAGGTCTGGCCGGGGTGGCCCACCCCGCGGTCGACGGCGCTGGTGACCTGGCCGTCGTCCGCCGGTTCGGCCCCGGCGGCGATCCTCAGCAGCGTGGACTTGCCGGAGCCGTTGTCACCGACGACGCCGAGACGTTCGCCGGGTCGGACGGTGAGGTCGATCCGGTCAAGGACGGGCAGCTGCCCGTAGGACTTCGAGACGCCCCGCAGGGCGAGTTGTGTCGTCAAGGAGAACCTTCGGGTGGCCGGGGCAAGGACGGCGGTGCGGCGCGGACTTCGCGACGATGCCCATGGCTACGGGGTTCCTTGTCTTGAGGAGACACTATTGCAACTATCGTTGCGTTAACGTGAGTATTGCACGACGCCGGAGACCCCACAACAGGATTCGATGTGACCCACACCGGAGAGACCCGACCAGGCGGCCGGACGGCGCGCACCCGCGAGGCCGTACGGTCCGCGACCATCGTCGAGATCGGCGAGCACGGCTACGACGGACTGACCGTCGAGGGCGTCGCCGCCCGTTCCGGCGTGCACAAGACCACCGTGTACCGCCGCTGGGGCAGCGTGCAGGGCCTGGTCGTCGACGCGTTGGCGATGGCCGCCGCCGATCCGTGGCAGGTCCCCGACACCGGGTCGATCGCGGGCGACCTGCGCGGCCTGGCACGCGCCGTGCTGGACACCTTCACCGACCCGGAGAGCGGTCCGGTGGCGACCGCGTTCGTCACGGCGGCCACGCAGCACCCGGTCGCCGCCGGGGCGCTGCGCGACTATCTGCAGGTCCGGCACGAACAGTCGGCCCGGATCATCGCCCGGGCCGTCGAACGCGGCGAGCTTCCGGCCGACGTCGACGCGCACGAGGTGGTCCGGGCCGCCGTCGCCCCGCTGTACTACCGGCTGTTCATCACCCGGGAACCGGTCGACGGGCAGGTCGCCGACCGGGCCGCCGACGCGGCACTGGTGGCGGCACGCGCCGGCGTCCTCGGCTGACGGACGCCGGCGCTTCGCCGACTGGGGGCCGGATCAGGCGCCGACCGCGCCGGGCACCTCGGTGATCGCCGTGATGACGTGGTCGATGAAGCCGTACTCCTTGGCCTCGTCCGCACTGAACCAGCGGTCCCGGTCCGAGTCGGCCACGATCTGCTCGACGGTCTGCCCGGTGTGCAGGGCGATGACCTCCTGCGTCATCCGCTTCATGTACACCATCTGCTCGGCCTGGATGGCGATGTCGGCCGCGGTGCCGCCGATGCCTCCGGAGATCTGGTGCATCAGGATCCGGGCGTGCCGCAGCGCGTGCCGCTTGCCCGGAGTCCCGGCGCACAGCAGGATCTGGCCCATCGAACCGGCCAGGCCCATCGCGTACGTCGCCACGTCCGACTCGATGAGCTGCATCGTGTCGTAGATGGCCATGCCGGCCGTCACCGAGCCGCCGGGGGAGTTGATGTAGAGGTGGATGTCCCGCTGCGGGTCCTCGGCCGACAGCAGCAGCAACTGGGCACAGATCGCGTTGGCGTTCTCGTCGGCGACCTCCGCGCCCAGGAAGATGATCCGTTCCTGAAGCAGCCGGTTGAACACCGAGTCACCGAAGCTGATGCCGGACACGTCGCCGCCACGCCGGGCCGCGTCCGCGGCGTGCGGGGTGAGGTCGGTGGGAGGGGTCATGACGGGCCTGCTTTCGAGTCGGCGGAAGCACTCATGCGCTGACGATAGAGGTACGGTCGGGCTCGGATACGCCGTTACGGTCCCGTTCCGCTGACAGCGATTCCGCTGTCAGCGGAAGCCGGCGTCGTACCCGGACGGGCAGGACGGACGCGTTCGGCCGCACCGTCGACGCCGCCGCGGGATCATGGGGGGACAACCGGCGGAGACACGGGACGGACGGCATGGGCACCGCGGAGGACAGGATCGGGCCGCAGGTCCGTGAGCTGTACCAGCTTCCCCTGGAGGAGTTCCTGCCCGCCCGGGACCGGATGGTGCGCGAGACCAGGGCGGCGGGAGACCGGGACCTGGCCGACGAGCTCGGCGCGGTACGCAAACCGCAGCTCGCCGCGTGGCTGGTGAACCGGCTCGGCAGCACCGAGCCGGAACGGCTGGCCGAGTTCCTCGATCTCGCCGACGCGTTCCGTGTCGCGTACGCCGCCGGCGACGCCCGGCAGCTGCGCAACCTCACCGCCGAGCGGCAACGCCGGCTGGCCCGCCTCGTCGACCGGGTACGTGCCATCGCGGTGGAGGCCGGGAAACGGCCCGGCGACGCGGTTCTCGGGCAGGTCGAGGAGACGCTGGCCGCTTCGCTCGCGGATCCGGACGTGGGCCGGGACGCGCGGGCGGGCACGCTGCGGGCGCCGACCAGCTACTCCGGCCTCGGGCCGATGTTGCCCACCGGAGAGGCGGCCCCGGCCGGTACGCGCGGCGGTACCGGGACGGGTCGGCGGTCGACGGAGGAGACCTCGGCGGGCGGAACCGCGCCGGGCCGCAAGGCCCCGGGCCGGAAGACGGGAACGGCGGCGGCGGGCGGGAAGTCCTCGGCTCGGACAGCGCCGGCCGGGAAGGCGGCGGGTGGGAAGGCGCGGACCGGGCAGCGTGACCGGAAGGCGGCCGGCGGCTCCCGGCGTACCGCCGACCAGCGGGAGCAGGGCGGGGACTCGGCGGCGACCAGGGCCGAGCAGCGACGGCAGGCGGCGCTGACGCAGGCCCGGGAGGCCCGGGACACCGCCGGTGATGAGGAACGCGAGGCGCGGGACCGGCTTGCCGAACTCGACGGCAGGCTCACCGAACTGCGCGACACCATGCGCGGCACCATGCGCGAGCGGGACCGCTGCCACCGTCGGCACGAGTCCCTGCAGCGTGCGCTGGCCCGCGCCGAGAAACGGCTCGCGGCCCTCGACGACAAGCGGTCCTGACGGCCGGCAACCAGCGGTC
This sequence comes from Actinocatenispora sp., assembly GCA_049582705.1. Lineage (GTDB taxonomy): Bacteria > Actinomycetota > Actinomycetes > Mycobacteriales > Micromonosporaceae > Actinocatenispora. Next base: position 929 of record JBAUUM010000543.1, on the reverse strand, counting down.
CTGACGGCCGGCCGCGGCGCGCTCCCGCCGGTTCAGGCGAGGCAGCGCAGGGACTGCCGGACCTGGTCGTCGAGCGGGTGGTCGGCGGGCAGCCGACCGACGGTGGCCTCAACGAACTCGGCCGGCGACAGTTGGGCGCTCCCGGCGTCCGCCGTGACGATCACCCGACCGTCCGGTTCGGACAGTTCGACCGAGGGCGGCGCGTCCCGCTCGGTCAGCGCGTACCGGCCGAACCGCAGCCGCCAGTCGGTGCGGGACGGCTCGTCCGGGCCGACCGCCCTCGCGCCGACGTCGTCGGCGTGCGTGGCGATCTCCGACGCCAGGTGCAGGGCCTGCAACCCGACCGGGTACGGCCCGGCCATGGTGGGCAGCTCGGCGTCGCGGCCCAGGGCGCGCAGCCGGTCCCGGGTCCACCTGTTCGTGCCGCGCCACTCGGCCAGTACGTCGTCGACCGGCAGGTCGTGGCGCTGGTCGACGGTCCACTGGTTGAACCCGTCGATGCCCTGGACGCCCGCGTCGCCCACGGTGGCGAGGAACGCGGGCACCTCGTCGTTGAGGCAGGCGTGGTTGTAGGCCTCGCCGCCCGCGAGGTGACCCAGTACGTCGCGGACCGACCAGCCCTCGGCACGTGACGGCCGGTCCCAGTCGGACCCCGACAGCGAGCCGAAGAACTGGTCCAACCGTGCGGCCTCCGCGTCGAGGATGGCGAAGGGGTCGAGCTCGGTCACCGTGGCGGTCATGGGGCTCCTCCGGTGGGTTCCGGTTCCGGTCATCGGGCCTGTTCCTGCGGATGGCTACCCGTTGACCGTGGCTCTACACGTGCGGTTCCGGCGACCTCGAACGCGGCCGGCCGTGACCGACGCGGTCGACGACCGGCCGACCATCGACGGGGCGCACGACCTCGCCTGACCCGGCCGCGCGTCGGCGGC
>JBAUUM010000542.1:0-3514 GCA_049582705.1 Actinocatenispora sp. | reverse complement strand
GGCCAGAGCGGCTGCACGTCGGCCAGCCGGGCCACCGTCTGCCCGTCGGCCAGCAGGTAGCCGATCCGCAGGCCCGCCAGACCCCAGGTCTTGGTGAAGCTGCGGATCACGACCAGGCCGGGCACGTCACGGCGGGCCGCGAGCGACGTGGGCTCGCCGGGCACCGTGTCGGCGAACGCCTCGTCCACCACCAGTACCCGGCCCGGCCGGGCGAGCGACGCCACCACGTCCGCCGGATGCGCCACCGAGGTGGGATTGGTCGGGTTGCCCAGCACCACCAGGTCGGCGTCCGCGGGTACCAGGGCGGGATCCAGGTCGTACGGCTCCGGCAGTACCACCCGGTCGACCGGCTGGCCGGCCGCCCGCAGCGCCGCCTCCGGCTCGGTGAACTGGGGGTGCACCACCACCGGCCGGCGGGCCCGGCAGGCCCGGGCGAGCAGTACGAACGCCTCCGCGGCGCCCGCGGTGAGCAGGACCTCGGTGGCCGGGCGACCGTGCCGGGCGGCGACGGCGGCGCGGGCCGGCGTCGGGTCCGGGTAGCGCGCGAGCGACCGCAGCGACGCCTCGACCGGGCCGATCAGCCAGCTCGGCGGCTCCGCGGTCCGCACGTTGACGGCGAGGTCCACCAGCCCGGTGGCGACCTCCGCGTCGCCGTGATGCCGCAGCAGAGCGTCCGGCCCGGTCAACTCCGGCACCGCGTGCCGCGTCCCGTCCGACGGCGCCGGGCCGTCCGACGATGCCAGGCCGTCCAGGCCGTCCAAGCCGTCCAGGCCGTCCGGCTCCGGGAACGGCGGCGGGCCGTCCGGCTCCGGGGACGACGCGGGGCCTGGCAGCGGGCCGCCGGACCGGCGGGCCCCGATTCGGTCGGTCTCGGCTCGCGGGAGGGCTTCGCCGCCGGTACGACCTGCCCGGATAGTCATTCCGCCATTGTCACAACCACACGAACAGCCGAGTGCCTACGGGGCGGGACTGTCCTAGGGTGGCCCACGCCGGCGTGTAATTGCGCCGGCACCGGGACGGATGCGGCAGCTGACCCACAAGGCAGCAACGCATTGAATGGGGAGGAACACGACATTGGCGCCCCCGGACAGTATGTCGTCGGAGTCGACGGCGACCGATCGGAAGCCGTCACCGCACGGGGCAGGGTCCGCCCCCCGCGGTGCACCACACGCCTCGGGACCCCCCGAGCAGGCACAGTTCGGCTCGATCCCACCCGGGAGCGCACCGGGCCGGGAGGAACACGGCACGGCCCCGTCCGGCGCCGGCCAACCCCGGCCGATCGGCCGGCACCGGCCCGTCGAACACATCCCGGAGAGCCGGGCGATGCCCGGCCAGGCCGGCCGCACCCAGGTGCCGCCGCCCCGCCGTGAGGAGACGAAGTTCAACGGCTTCGTGTCGTCCGGAACGCCGGCGCCCGTGGACCGGACGGCGAGCGCGGGCGGATACCGGTCGCTGCGCGAGATGTCCGCGGCTCCGTCCGCCGCGCAGAAGCCCACGGGCGCGGCGGACGGTTCCGTGCCGCCCGTACTGCGCCACCTCGGCGGTGACACCGCGGCACCGCCGGCCCGCCGCTGGACCGCGCGCCGGTTCACCGTGCTCGGCATCGTCGCGGTCGTACTGGTCGCGGTCCTCGGGGTCGGCGGGTACGCGGGCTACCAGGTACTCGCCCCCTACTACGGGCTCGGCTACCACACCGGCGGGTCGGCGACCGTCGACTCGGTGCGTCTCACCGTCACCGAGGTCCGGTGCGGCCTGGACACCGCGCCGTTCGGCAACGTCGGCACGCCACAGGGCGGGTACTGCGCCGTCGTCGTCACGGCCGAGAACCACGGTCAGAACACCGCGTTCGTCAACCTGCGGGACTGGCAGGCGGACCTCGACGTCGGCCTGGCCGTGCGGCCGGTCGGCGACTGGCTGCCGTACCGCAACGAGGCCGTGCTCGGCGGTCAGCGTGCCGTGTTCCGGCTCGGGTTCGACATTCCCGACGGCGCACGACTGTCGACCGTGCACATGGCCATCGGCGACAAGGAGGGCACCGTCACGGTCTCCTGATATCGGGGCGCATCGTCGCCACGCGACGCGGGACGGTGACTCAGGACGCACCGTGCGACTCGCCCCGCAGGTCCGCCGGAACGAGCGACCAGACGCCCAGGTCCACCCGACCAGAGGCGACCACGCCGGAGTTGCGGAGCAACCCTTCGTACACGAAACCGGCCTTCTCGGCGACCCGGCGGGACGCCACGTTGCCCTGGGCGACCCGCAGCTCCACCCGCTGGAACCGATGTTCCAGGAGAAGATCGACGGCCAGGGCGTCGGCCGCCTCCGCGGTGAACCCGAAACCGCGCGCGTCCGGCGCCACGGCATAGGAGATCTCGGTACTCAGCGGACCCCAGTCGGTGCGCTTCGTCCAGAGCAGGCCGACCAACTTGTCGTCGTCGCGCCGGATGATGCCGTAGTGGTCACCGTCGCCGCTGGTACGGCGCTCCGCCGCCATCCAGGTGCACCACATCCGCGCGTCGGACTCCGTGTACGGCGAGGGCAGCGACATCCACCGGCGTGTCTGCCGGTCGTCGAACACCACGGCCACGTCCGGCGCATCCTCAGCGGTCAACGGCCGGACGACCAGTCTCGGCGTTACCACTGTGAGCTCCGGAAACCTGGCCGGTGCCGCTGTCTGTGCGGTCATTCCGCCCGCCTCCGTCATACCGCCCCCGCGGGACAAAGCGCGTCAAGAATACCCAGGCCTTCACTGGAGGGCGTAAAGACCCCAGTCATCACCGCACGGCAACCGTGTGCCTACCTGTCCTGAACCGCCGGAATCATGCGCCAACCGGCGCGATCATCCGATGCTCGCGACGAACCGTCGCGCCATCTCCGGGTAGCCGGCCCAGTGCACGTTCAAGTACGACGCGTGCACCTTACGCCAGATGAAGCCCTCCGGACGGCCGCCCTTCCACTGCCACGCCGGGTTGTCGCCGGAGCGCGGCGAGACGAGGGTCCGGTGGTGCTTGTGCCCCACGACCCGGGCACCCACCTTCACCACGGAGCTGGACGCCCGGGCGATGGCGTCCCGATAACCCAGCACCAGCAGGCTCGTACTCTCCGCCGAGGCGTCGAACACACCGCACATCGGACGACCGTCGAGCTCCTTCACCAGCCACAGCAGTCCGGCGTTCTCGGCGTAGACGGGGGCACCGGCCCGGGCCAGCGCCACCACATCGTCCTGCAGGTCCACGTTCGCGGCCAGCTCGTCGGCGAAACCCTCCGGGAAGCCGCCGCCCAGCACCAGTGCCCGGGTGCCCTCCGGCAGCCGGTCGTCGCGCAGCGGGTCGAACGGGGCGACCCGGGCACCCGCCGCGGTGAGCAGCTCGCTTGTCTCCGGGTACGAGTAGCTGAACGTGCCCGCCCCGGCCACCGCGACCACTGGACGCTCCGCCTCCGCCGAGTCCGTCAGGACCAGCGTGTCCGTGGCGTAGCCCTGCGACCCGTCGCCGGCGGGCAGGGCGGCGGGACC
>JBAUUM010000541.1:0-2196 GCA_049582705.1 Actinocatenispora sp. | reverse complement strand
GCCCGGGGTCGGGCGCCGGCGGAGGACGTCAGCCCTGGTACGGCTCGAAGTCGAGGATCGTGACCGAGATGTCCGCGCCGCTGGGCGCGGTGTAGCTGACCGTGTCACCCGGCTTGTGGTTCAGGATCGCCCTGCCGAGCGCGGACTCCGGGCTGTACACCGTGAGGTCCGTGGTCGCCGCGATCTCCCGGGAGCCGAGCAGGAACTTCTCGGTGTCGTCCGGGTCGCCGTCGAACTGGATCGTGACCACCGTGCCGGGGGCCACCGCGGAACTGGTGGGCGCGTCCCCGACCCGAGCACCGCGAAGGAGTTCCTGGAGGTACCGGATGCGGCCCTCCATCTTGCTCTGTTCCTCGCGGGCGGCGTGGTAACCGCCGTTCTCCCGCAGGTCACCCTCCTCGCGGCGCTCATTGATCTCCGCGGCGATCTCCGGCCGCTTGGCAATGAGTTCGTCGAGCTCACCCTTGAGCCGATCATGGGCGTCCTGGGACAGCCATGTCACAGGTGCCTCGCGGTCGGTTGTCGACAATGGAACTCCTTCGGGTTGCGATCCTCGTCGGCGTACCGACGTTGACTGCGAACTTTCAAAGTTAGCAGCGGAGTACGCCTGTGGGCGCGCCTCGCCAGGGGATGTGGGACGGGTGGACCCGCTGCGGGTCCCGGGACGGTCTAGCGCCGTGGGCCGCAGCCTGGGGTTTCACCCAAGTGGGCCGCCGCCGCGCCGGGGCCGGATCCGAGGGCCGCGCCGTCGGCATCCACCGTGGTCCCGGCGGTCGCTCGATGCCGGTCGGCATCGGTCGGCGACAGTGCCCGGGAACGTGCCCCGAGATCCCGTTCCGTCGGTTTGCTGGCCCACTGGAGGCCCGCGTCCGGAACGGCTCCCGTCCTGTCCCGCCGGGCAGGTCGGGCCCGGTGGCCGGAGACCCCGTGACCCTGGTAACAACCGAAGGGCGGGGTACGCCCGACGGACACCGTGCCGACGACCGCGACCCGCGGTCCCGACGCGGGCGGCAGCCAGCGGGAACAGGCACGCAAGCCCCGCCGGCGGCGGAGCCGCTGCGAGGGAGGGACCGGCGTCACGACGCCGTTCCGCGTGCTGGTCACGAGGGCCGTCCTTGCGTTGTTGTCGGGGGTGTCCGGGAGAATGCTGCACTGGAACCTTGAATGACAGCGGTTCCATGATGCCAACCAGACGGGATTCCCGTTGCGGGCTGGCCCGCTTGTGGTGCTGGCTATGAGCTATGTCATATCACGAGTACCGAGGAGCGTACGTGTCCGGTGATCTCCGCCTCATGGCGGTGCACGCGCATCCCGACGACGAGTCCAGCAAGGGCGCCGCCGCCATGTCGCGCTATGTCCACGAGGGGGTGGACGTGCTGGTCGTGACGTGCACCGGAGGGGAGCGTGGGGACGTCCTCAACCCGAAGATGGACCGCCCCGAGGTCTGGCGCGACCTGCCCGCCATCCGGAACCGTGAGATGGCCGCGGCGCGCGAGATCCTCGGCGTACGGCAGTCGTGGCTCGGCTTCGTCGACTCCGGCTATCTGGAGGACTACCGGCCGGAGCGGGTCGAGGAGCTGCCGGAGGACGCGTTCGCCCGGGAGCCCCTGGAGGTCGCGACGGCGCCCCTGGTGCGCCTCATGCGTGAGTTCCGGCCCCAGGTCGTCACCACGTACGACGAGGAGGGCGGCTACCCGCACGCCGACCACATCATGTGTCACCGGGTGTCGGTGGCCGCGTTCGACGCCGCCGGCGACGGGGACCGCTACCGCGAGTTCGGCGAGCCGTGGCAGCCGCAGAAGCTGTACTACAACATGGGCTTCAACCGTGAGCGGATGGAAGCGGTCCACGAGGCGATGCTCGCCGCCGGCATGGAGTCTCCGTACGCCGAGGCGATGGAGAAGTGGGACTGGAGCCGCGACAAGAGCAGCCGGGTCACCACCCGCGTGCCCTGCGGTGAGTACTTCTCGGTGCGCGACGACGCGCTACGGGCGCACGCCACCCAGGTCGACCCGGACGGCGGCTGGTTCCGGGTACCGCTGGAGATCCAGCAGAAGACCTGGCCGACGGAGGACTACGAGCTGGCCCGGTCCCTGGTGAAGACCTCGCTGCCGGAGGACGACCTGTTCGCCGGCCTGCGCTGACCGCCGGATCGTGTCGAGCGCCGGACGGCTGATCGTCGACCGGCGCCGACCT
>JBAUUM010000540.1:0-4920 GCA_049582705.1 Actinocatenispora sp. | reverse complement strand
CTGCCCTCCTCTCGCGCTCTCCACCCGGTCGGGGGAGGGCCCCCGACTCCCCCCAGGATTACCGGCGCGCCGGACACAGGGCGAGTTGCGAATTGCGTGCAAGGCGCGGGGCGGAGTTGCGAAGCGTGGGGGTCCCGACGTCCGCGGTTGTGTGGCGGCCACAGGACGGTTGTCCGGCGGCGAAGCCAGCCGGGGAGGGGTTGCGGCGGCGAAGCCCGCCGCGGGGTGCCGGGGGCGAAGCCCGCCGGCGCGGGGTCTGGGGGCCGCGCCCCCAGACAGCAGAAAGCCGATGTGGCTCGCGCTTTCCGCGAGCACACATCGGCCAATCGGCGGTCCCGACGGGACTTGAACCCGCGACCTCCGCCTTGACAGGGCGGCGAGCACTCCAACTGCTCCACGGGACCTGGTCCGGAAACCCGGTCGTACCCCCAACGGGATTCGAACCCGTGCTACCGCCTTGAAAGGGCGGCGTCCTAGGCCACTAGACGATGGGGGCGCTGTCAGCTTGCTGTCTACTCTGACGGCTTGGCCATCATTGCATACCGCGTTGCCTGGTCCAGCACCGCCGCCGGCTATCCGTCGGAAGCGTGCCAAGCATACGTGACGGGTCGGCGGACACAAAATCCGATACCCCCACCCACCGCGGTACATCGGGCGGTGGCTCGTCGTACAGCTGTTGACCTGCTGAAACGATCAAGATCAGGGGGCTGTTCGGCGGCTCGGGGGCGTGGCTTCAGCGGTCGGCCATCGCGGATCCTGCGAGCCGGATCACCTCGGACAGCCACGGCGTGTACGTCTCGGGGGTTCCGGCCATGGCGGCCCGCAGTTCGGCCAGCGGCACCCACCGCCAGTCGGACACCTCGTCGGGGTCCGGCTGCGGTGCGGCGGCGGGCGCGTGCCCGATGAGTACGTGGTCGTGCTCGTCCTCGACCCGTCCGGTGGCCGCGTCCTCGGCCCGGTAGTCGAACGCGCCGACCTCACGCAGTTCGATGCCGGTCAGCCCCATCTCCTCGGCGAGGCGGCGGCGGGCGGACTCGGTGAGCGGCTCGTCGGGCGCCGGGTGCCCGCAGCAGGTGTTGGACCAGCGCAGCGGGAACCGGGTCTTGACCTGCGCCCGCTGCTGGAGCAGTACGCCCTCGGGGCCGGTGAGCAGCACCGAGTAGGCCCGGTGGTGGCGACCGGGCAGGGTGTGCGCCTCGGCGACGCTGCAGCTGCCCACCGCCCGGCCGTCGGCGTCCACCAGTTCGACGGGGTGCTCTTCCCTGTTCGCCGCCATCGATGCTCCCGACTCTTGTTCGCTCGGCTCGTGACCGTCGTCCGCCGCGGCGTGACGACCGATTCCTGCGAGATTACCGCCGGACTGCTCATTCACGGTGAACAACGGACAACACACCGTACCGTCTGCCGGCGCGGTCGGGGACGCGCAGAATGGGAGCAACTGCCGTGCTGGCCGGGGTCGGCGAGCGGTGGCGTACGTCATCCCTGCTCGGAGAGGTGGTGCACGTGGGGGAGGCCGTGGCCGTGCCGTCGTCGGAGCTGCTCGCCGACGCGTACCGGAGGTGTCGACAGCTGCACCGCCGGCATGGCCGCACGTACTACCTCGCCACCGGCCTGCTGCCCGCCTGGAAGCGCCGGCACGTGCACGCCCTGTACGGGTTCACCCGGTACGCCGACGACCTCGTGGACCGGTGCGACGGGTCGACGGACGAGAAGGCGGCGGCCCTGCTCGACTGGTCCACCCGGTTCACGGCGGGGCTGGCCGGCGCGCCCTCCGACGACCCGATCCTGCCCGCCGTACTGCACACGATCCGGGTGTTCGACCTGGACGTCGCCGACTTCGACCTGTTCCTGCGCAGCATGGCGATGGACCTGACGGTCACCGGCTACCAGCGGTACGCCGACCTGGAGGGGTACATGGCGGGGTCGGCCGCGGCGATCGGCACGATGATGCTGCCGATCCTGGGCACCGAGGACGGTCCGGGGACGCTGGCGGCGGCGCGGGAGCCGGCGCGGGCGCTGGGGTTCGCGTTCCAGTTGACGAACTTCATCCGGGACGTGGCCGAGGACCTGCGCCGCGGCCGGGTGTACCTGCCGGTCGAGGACCTGGACAGGTTCGGGGTGCGCCGGGAGGACCTGGCCGCACCCGTCGCCGGCCCGGAGGTCCGCGCCCTGGTCCGGTACGAGGTCGACCGGAACCGTGCCCTGTACCGGGCGGCGTTGCCGGGGATCGCGCTGCTGAGCGCGTCGGCCCGACCGTGCATCAGGGCCGCGTTCACGCTGTACCAGGGCATCCTGGACGAGGTGGAACGGGCAGGCTGGGACGTGCTGAGTGCCCGGGCGACGGTGCCCAACCACCGTCGCGCCGCCGTCGCGGCCCGGGAACTCATCCAGCTGGTCGCGACACCACGCCGCGGGCAGTGACACCGGACGGGAGGCGGCATGCACACGTTCAGCACCGAGACCCGGGTGGCGCAGCCGGTCGAGGAGGTGTTCGGGTGGCACCGCAGGCCGGGCGCGCTGCGCCGGCTGCTGCCGCCGTGGGAGCCGGTGACCCTCGTGCAGGAGGCCACGGACCTGACCGAGGGTTCGGAGGCGATCCTGCGGTTGTCGGGGCCGGCCACGCTCAGCCCGCGCTGGATCTCCCGGCACGTCGACTTCCGGCCGCCGCACGCCTTCACCGACGTCCAGCTGGCCGGGCCGTTCCGGCACTGGACCCACGAGCACCTCTTCGAGTCCACGCCGGACGGTGGGACCGTGCTGCGCGACCGGGTGTCGTACGAGCTGCCGCTCGGCGCGGCGGGTGGCCTGACGCGGCCGCTGGTGGAGGCGCGTCTGCGACGCATGTTCCGGTACCGGAGTCAGCAGCTGACCGACGACCTGGCCGCGCACGCGGCGGCCGGTACCGGGCCGCTCACGGTCGCGATGACGGGCGCCAACGGGATGATCGGCACGGCGCTCACCGCGTTCCTGACCTCCGGTGGCCACCGGGTGATCCGGTTGGTACGCCGCCCGCCGCGGGTGTCCGACGAGTCGCGCTGGGACCCGGAGCACGACGCCATCGACGTGGACGCGTTGCGCGATGCGGATGTGGTGATCCATCTGGCCGGCGCGCCGATCGGCGGCCGGTGGACGGCGCGGCGCAAGGTGGACATCCGGTGGAGCCGGGTGCACGGCACACGATTGCTGGCGAACGCCCTGGCCCGGCTGCGCGGCGAGGGCGTCGGGCCGCGCACCCTGGTGAGCGGCTCGGCGATCGGGTACTACGGCTCGGCGCGCGGTGGTGAGTCACTCGACGAGGAGTCGGGGCCGGGCAGCGACTTTCTGGCGGAGGTGTGCCGCGAGTGGGAGGCGGCCACGTCGCCGGCGCGGGAGGCCGGCGTACGGGTCGTGAGCGTGCGTACCGGGATCGTCCAGACGCCGTCCGGTGGTTCGCTGCGGCTGCAGTTGCCGCTGTTCTGGGCGGGCCTGGGCGGTCGGCTCGGCGCGGGCACCCAGTGGATGTCCTGGGTGTCGATCGACGACATCGTCGGGATCTTCCACCATGCGGCGACGCGGGACGGCATCCACGGCCCGGTCAACGGCGTGGCGCCGCGGCCGGTCACCAACGCTGGGTACACCCGGGCGCTGGGCGGTGTGCTGCACCGGCCGACGCTGCTGCCGACGCCGTCGTTCGGGCCGCGGCTGCTGCTCGGCGAGGAGGGCGCGCAGCATGTCGCGATGGCCAGCCAACGTGTCCACAGTGGAGTCCTTGAGGCCGCCGGGTACCGGTTCCGGCAGCCGGATCTGGGTTCCTGCCTGCGGCACGTACTCGGCCGCTGAGAACCTGGCCGTCCCGCCGCCGGCACGGACCTGGGCCGTCGTGCGGCACGGAACGAACCTGGCCGTTCCGCCGCACGGGACGTAGCGTGGCACCCGTGATTACTGTGCAGTCTGTCAACATCGGCCGTGCCGAGCCGAGCGAGCACACCGACGTCGGGGTGACCGGCATCGACAAGCGTCCGGTGGACGGAGCGGTACCGGTGCGTGCCCCCGGACCGGACGGCGGCAGCGGGCTGGTCGGCGACAGGATCTGCGACGGCCGCAACCACGGTGGCGACGACCAGGCCGTGTACGCGTACGCGCGGGAGGATCTGGACGACTGGGCCGAGGCACTGGACCGGCCGCTGCACAACGGAGCGTTCGGGGAGAACCTGACCACGACGGGCCTCGACGTGACCGGGGCGCTGATCGGCGAACGCTGGCACATCGGTGACGTGGTCCTGGAGGTGTGCAGCGTACGGATCCCGTGCCGAACGTTCGCGGGCTGGCTCGGCGAGCTCGGCTGGATGCGCCGGTTCACCGAACGGGCCCGGCCGGGCGCGTACCTGCGGGTCGTCACGCCGGGGGAGGTCCGGGCGGGCGACCGGGTCGAGGTGCGGGACCGGCCGACGCACGACGTCACGGTGGGCGTGGTGTTCCGCGCCGTCACCCTGGAACCGGAGCTGCTTCCCCGGCTGCTACGGGCGGACGCGCTCAAGGAATCGATGCGGGAACGGGCCCGGCGCCGCGTCCGGGACTGACCGACGCCCGGATCCGGCGCCGTGTGCCCGGTGCCGTGTGCCCTGTGCCGGACCGACCGGCGCCGGGGTGGTTCAGGGCATGAGGTCGGCGACGATCGTGGCCGCCGGGTCGGAACGGGCCAGCGCATGCGACTGCCCGGCCCACAGGGCCATCCCGCCGGCGTCGTGCGCCGCCGCCGCGGCCGATCGCAGCGGGCGGGTCAGGAAATGCACCTGCGGATAGGCGTCCGGCGCGTACCCGTCATGGTGGCGGACGAAGCGGTTGGTCAGCGCCCGCGCCGGTCGCCCGGTGAACGCGCGGGTCAGACTGGTGCCGACGGGTTTCAGCAGCGCCTCCCGGTAGGTCGGGTCGGTGCCGCTC
>JBAUUM010000539.1:0-1677 GCA_049582705.1 Actinocatenispora sp. | reverse complement strand
GCTACGGCGTGCGACGGCGGCCCACGCCGAGGACGATCGGCATCCGACTGCCGTACCGGGACCACAGCGCGCGCTGGACGGCCAGGGTGACGATGCCGGCAACCATCATGCCGGCGAGGTTCACGCCGAGCTGCACGGCGGAGCCGGCGACCTCGCCCCAGTTCGCGAGCGGAATCGCGATGGCGATGTTGCCGGCGGCCGGCACGGTGGTCACCGAGATGAAGACGCCGACCAGCACCGTGGACTTCCCCGCGGTCATCGACAGGATGCCGGCCACACCGGCCAGCAGCGCCACGATCAACGACCACTTGTCCGGCTCCACGATGAAGTTGGTCGCCGGCCGGTGGTCCAACATGGACGGTCGGATCCAGCCGAGCCACCGGCTCACCGTCGCGCACACCGTGGTGAGCGTGATCGCCACCAGGAAGCCGACCAGCAGCGTGCGGGCCGCGAGCGCGACCCGACCCGGTTCCCGGCGGACCACACCGAGGCAGATCGCGGCCACCGCACCGAACTCCGGCCCGAGCACCATCCCGCCGACGATCAGGATGGGTTGGTCCAGCAACGCGCCGATCCCGGCGATCTGGGTGGCGAGCGCGAGGAATGCCAGGAACGCCCAGCTGAGCCGGGTGTCGGCGGAGGTCCGGGCGGCCAGCTCGTCCCAGATCACCGCGTCGTCGTCGTACCCGGGGGCGGCCCGTTCGGCCGCGTCGGCACCGGACGAGATGGACACGTCGATCTGCTCGACGGTGATGGAGCCGGCTCGGTTGACACCCAGTTCGCGGAGCCGGGACAGCATGGCGTCCGCCGCCTCCCGGGCCATGTCGAACTGGATCACGTCGCCCACCGGCTGCCGGGCCGCGCCGGACAGTACGGTCAGGTTCGTGACCGCGGCGGACGCCTCGGCCACCTCGAGCACCTGGTCGGTCAGCGGGGCCGGCGTGATCACCCGGATGTGCAGCATGTCTGCAGATTCTGCCCGGAGCGGGCAACCCGGCGGGGCCGGTGCCCCCGCGTGGCTCAGGTCACTCGCGGTTCCGGCATGCTTCCGGCGCCAGGCTGGTATTCAGAAGGTATGGGTCTCAGGAACCTGCCCGGACCTGTCGTCTCCGCCCCGATGGCCGGCGGGGCGGCGACCCCGGAGCTGGTGACCGCGGTCGGCGCGGCCGGCGGGCTGGGCTTCCTCGCCGCCGGCTACCTGCGCACCGAGCGACTCGCCGAGCAGATCGCCGCGGTACGGGAGAGTTCCGTACCGTTCGGTGTCAACGTGTTCGTACCGGCCGCGGACCGGAGCGACCCGGCCGCGCTGGCCCGGTACGCCGACCGGCTGTTGCCGGACGCCCGCGCGCTGGGCGCCGATCCGGGCGATCCGATCTGGACCGACGACGACTTCGAGGCGAAGCTCGACCTGCTCGTCGCGGTCGGCGTACCGATGGTGACGTTCACCTTCGGCTGTCCCACCGCCGAGGACGTGGCCGCGCTCCAGGACGCCGGCAGCGAGGTCGGGGTCACGGTCACCTGCCCGCCGGAAGCCGCCGAGGCCGCCGAGGTGGGCGCCGACTTCGTCGTCGCCCAGGGCCTGGAGGCGGGCGGTCATCGCGGCGGTTGGCTCGGCGGCGAGCAGTTCGAACTGCTGCACCTGATCCGGCTTCTCAAGTCCACTGTGGATCTTCCGAT